>JBJKSP010000347.1:0-2924 GCA_046703865.1 Thiobacillaceae bacterium | reverse complement strand
CCCGGAACCCCCCCACCCCCTCCACCACCACCAGCCCGGCGATTCCGGACAAGGCCTCGCAGGCCGCGGCGATGCGGGGGATCTCGATGGCGACCCCCTTGCGTTCCGCGGCGATATGGGGAGCGATGGGCTCCCTGAAAAGGTAGGGATTGATCAGTTCCAGCGGCGCATCCACGCCGCTGGCTGCCCTGAGCAGGACCACGTCCTCGTTGACCCAGACTCCGTCCTCCTGCCCCGCACCGGCCGCCACGGGCTTCATCCCCACGGCGGGGACCCCCAGTGCCTTGAAGGCGTGCAGGAGGGCAGCGGAGAAGAGGGTCTTGCCCACGCCCGTATCGGTGCCGGTGACGAAGAATCCTTTCATGGTTGGGAAGTGGGAAGTGGGAAGTGGGAAGTGGGAAGTGGGAAGTGGGAAGTGGGAAAGTTTAGGCTATCCGCTATCCGCCCTTCGCTTTCGAAATTGGATCACCTGGCGGCCGTCCTCCAGCCTGTCCTTGCGCCCCGCCCAGGCATGGCCGTAGATCACCTCGTAGGTGGCGGGCAGGCGGCCATCCTTCCGGAAGCGTTCATAGCCGCTTTGCAGCGCCTGCCATTCCCTTTTGCCCATCAACCCCGCCCGCCCCCCTTCCAGCACAGCATGCGCGCCGATGCCCTTGAGGTCCTTGAACAGGCTCCTGAGGTCCGAGTAGGTGAGCGTCAGGTATTCCATTTCCATGACTGGGTTGGCGAAACCGGCGTGCATCAGGGCGTCACCGATGTCATGCATGTCGATGAAATTATTGACGTGGCGATAACCGTCCAATGGGTCGAAGGCCGCGCGCAATTCCTTGAGGGTGTCGGGTCCCAGTGTGCTGAACAGGAACACACCACCCGGCAGGAGGGTGTCGTGCAATTGCCTGAACAAGCCCGCCAGGTCCTCCACCCACTGCATGGCTAGGTTGGACCAGATCATGTCCTGGCTGTCACGGCCGAAGGGGAGACGGGTCATATCCGCGCAGACGAGGGTATCCAGCGCGTCCCGGCGGCGGCCCAGAAGGCTATCCAGGCGCGCCAGCAAGGTTTTGCGCCGCAGCCGGGTACGAGCCTGCAGCAGCATGTTGTAGGAAATATCCATGCCTACAAGTTCGGCATCGGCGTATCGCCTCGCCAGCATGGGGAAAGCAAAACCGGTCCCGCAACCCGCATCCAGGATGCGCCGCGGCGCGATCTTCATCACCTCCAGCCGTTCGTCCAGCCGGCGTGCGACTTCGTGTTGAAGGAAGGCCGAGGCGTCGTAGCTGACTGCGGCCCTTTCGAAGGACTTGCGTATCCTTGCTGTCTTGCTCATGCAGGGCTTCCGGTCATGTCAGCGCATCCCGGCCTTCTTGACGATACGCGCCGGCATTCCGGCCACGATCACGTCATCCGGAAGGTCCCGGTTCACGACCGTATTCGCGGCCACCCTGACATTGCGGCCGATACATATGCCCGGGAACACCACGGCACCCATGCCCAGGAAGGACAGCGCTCCGATGCGCACCTTCCCGCCCACCCGCACCCCCGGTGTCAGATGCACACATTCCCCCAGAACGCTCTCATGTCCTACGCTGGCCATGGAACTGATAATCGAATTGGCGCCCACACGGCATTCGGGACCGATCACCGCATAGGCATGCGCGAACGACCCCTCACCGATACTGGCATCTTTCATGACGTATGCCGATGGATGCATGACCGTGGTCAGGAGGAATCCAGCCTTACGCAACACCTCAGCCAGATGCAGGCGCACCGCGTTGTCGCCGACTGCAACCAGCGCCCGTGCCACGCCTGATTGGCGCAGCGTGGGCAGGCTGCTACGATCTCCAAGGATCGGGTAGCCCAGGATTGTGGCGCCGGGACCGTGCCCACCGTCCTCGACCAGTCCGACCAGGCGCCACTTGCATTCGGATTCCAGCACCCCGATCACTGATTTCGCGTGCCCGGCCGCTCCATATAACAGGATTGTGTCGTCAGACCCCTGCACCTAAACAGACTCCAGTCTCGTCCAGAAAGTCCCGCAGAGTAGCTGTGAACCACTCGGGGTGCGAAAGGAAAGGCGCATGGCCGGCCTTTGCCTGCAGTATCAGACGGGCATTGGGCAACCGGCCCGTCAACCATTCCGCCGCCGACGGTGGACAGACGGTGTCGCGGCCGCCATGGATGACCAGAACGGGGCAACGGATACGTTGCACCAGCACCCTCAGATCGACCTCGTGAAGCAGATCAAAACCAGCCCGCAGGGTGGCCGGGGCAGGCCCGCCCTGAGCGAAGGCATCCGCCCTGAGCCTTGCCAACACGGTCCTCCCGGCCTCCCCACTGCGGGCCTGCAACGAAAGGAAACGCAGCAGGGTGGCACGATGGTCCTCTGCCAGAGAGCGTCCGAACTCCGCCATCACGTCGGCGTCCAGGGCATGGGGCCAATCCGGCCGGCGGACAAAAACAGGGCTGGTGCCCACCAGCACCAGGGCACGCACCTGCTCAGGCCGGCGGGCCGCCCAGGCCAGCGCGACCATGCCCCCCAGGGACCAGCCCACCACGGTGCACTCTGCCGGCATGGCCGCGGACATTGCGGCGGCCAGGCTCTCGCTGTCATAGGGGGAGACAGACGGGGTCACGCCATAGCCCGGCAGGTCGGGGGCCAGCACCTGACGATCCGGAAAACCCTCCGCCTGCGACCCCCAGATGCCGCCGTGGAGGCCCCAGCCGTGGAGAAAGACGATAGGCGGCTCAGCCACGGGCCAGCTCCGCCAGGGCGGACAACAGCCGGTCCACGTCGTCACCGGTATGGGCAGCGGACAGGGAGATGCGCAGCCGGGCCATCCCCTTGGGGACGGTGGGCGGACGGATGGCGGGGATGAGGATGCCCCGCGCCTGCAAGCCTTCAGCCACACGCAGGGTGGCATCAT
>JBJKSP010000346.1:0-3439 GCA_046703865.1 Thiobacillaceae bacterium | reverse complement strand
CTCTCCGCGCGCGAACCGGGGGACCGCCAGTTCGGCGATGCTGCGCGCATGGGGGACGATCCCGGGCTTCACCTCGGCCAGCAGGGCCCCGTAGCGCGACCCGAGCGGCTCCGCGTAGGCCGCGAAGGCGCTGCCGCAGCCCAGCCAGCCCGGTGCGTCGGGCAGCGGTGCCGCCTCCGGCCGGTACACTGCGGGACCGTTGCTGGCCCGCCATTGCCCTGATTCCCGCTGCCAAAGCGCGGCATAGATCTCACCCATGCGGGCATCCAGGGCGGTGACCACCCGGTCGAAAGCCGACGCCTGGGCCATGGCCTCCAGGCCGCTCACGCCCAGCACGGGCAGTCCGGTCCCCAGGCCCAAGCCCTGGACCACGCCGCAGGCGATACGTAGCCCGGTGAACGAGCCGGGACCCATGCCGTAGGCGATGCCGTCCAGCTGGCCGATAACCAGGCCGGATCCGGCCAGGAGCTCGTTCACCATGGGCAGGAGGATGCGCGAATGGGTCTGGCCCGCCAGGACCTCCCGATGGCTCAGCTCGCCGTCCAGCCAAAGGGCCACGGTGCACCACTCGGTGGCGGTATCGAAGGCGAGACACTTCCAGGCGATGAAGAGGCTTTAATGTTGGAAGGGGTATTTTACCGTCCCGTGGTGACTCCCTGGGTGGGAACCACCAGCTGGATCTCCAGCAGGACCCGGTGCCAGGGATCCCGGCTCTTCTGCAGATGCAAGATCCTGGCCTCGGCCCTCACCCCGCTGTCCATGAACCGGGCGAGGTCCATGTTGTCCAGCCTGGGCACATAGCCGATGGGCACCCCCCGCCAGTCCACCCGTACCGCCCTGGGGTCGTGGGGATTGTGGGGTTCGCGGTGCAATTCCAGGCGGTCGCCGACCCCCATCAGGGGAAACAGGGCACGCCCCGCATGGAACTGGAAGCCGGCCAGGGGTGAGGTCTGCAGGATGATGCGGCTCTCCACGCCCGCCCGCGCCGATGGGCAGGCAAAGAGCACAAGGGCGATGAAGGCCGGAAGGAAGCATTGGCGGCACGGGGAGGGGTGAGTCCCTGCATTCCGGCCGATGAGCAATCCCTTGTGCATCCCGCCCCCCAGACTTGTTTCCTTCTATCGTATCGCCTGTCGTCGGCTTTCAGGAGGGTGACGGCTCAGCCATCGTCAATCGAAGGATGCTGGATGGCCTCCGATATTTCCTCCGGATTGACTGGCCGCGCCTCCCCATCGCCCGCGAGGAAAAAGTCCACCGCCTCCTGCCGGCTGCGGGTGCGCCTCATGGGCGGCAGGGCCTGCCAGATGCGCCGGCCGTAGGATTTTTCCACCAGGCGGGTGTCGCAGATCATGAGCACGCCCCGGTCGTTCTCGTGGCGGATGAGCCGGCCCGCCCCCTGCTTGAGGCTGATCACCGCATGGGGGAGCTGGAAATCGAAGAAGGGGTTCTTGCCGGCCCGTTTGAGGGCGTCCACCCGAGCGGCCAGGACCGGATCGTCCGGCGGCTGGAAAGGCAGGCGGTCGATGACCACCAGGGACAGCGCCTCCCCCGGCACGTCCACCCCTTCCCAGAAGCTCTGGCTGCCCAGCAGCACGGCGTTGCCCCGGCTGCGGAACTCCTCCAGCAGCTCGCTGCGACTCTTGTCGCCCTGGAGCAGCAGGGGCCAGTCGCAGCCTTCTCCGGTCATCTTCGCGGCCAGCAGCTCGCGCGCCCGGTTCATGGCCCTCAGGCTGGTGAACAGGAGGAAGGCCCGCCCCCGGCTGGCCTTCACCACCGGCCAGGCCGCTTCCACCACCGCGGCGGTATAGCCGGGGTCGTTGGGATCGGGCATCGCCTCGGGCACGTAGAGCAGGGCCTGGGAGGCATAGTCGTAGGGGCTTTCCCAGACTGCGGTCTGCGCCTCGGCCAGCCCGGTCTGGTCCTGGTAATGGCTGAAATCGCCCCGCACCGAGAGGGTGGCGGAGGTGAAGATCCACGCCCTGGGGTCCTCCTCCAGCCGGCGCGCGATGTGCTCCCCCACGTCCAGGGGGGTGGAATGGAACAGCACCGAATGGACGGCGGTCTCGCACCAGCGCACCATGCCCGCCTCCGCGTCCGGGCTCAGCCAGCGCTCCAGCCTGGCCGCGGCCTCCTGGCAGCGTGCCAGGCAGTTGGCCAGTCCCTCGGAGCGTTCGGCCTGGGCCTCCAGCAGGACCTGAAGCCGGGCCAGGCGTTCCTGCATGGCGGCCAGGGCCGGCCGGAAACCTTCCCGGACCATGGCCTGATCCGCCGGCAGCCGGCTCTGGCCCAGGCCCAGCGCCAGGCGCAGGTCCCGGGCGGCCTTGTCCAGTGCCATGGCCGCCTGGGGCAGGTCGGCGAAGTCTCCCGCCGCCACCGCCGCTTCCTGGCGCACGTCCCGGGTCAGGTCGATGAGGAGCCCCGTGGTGACGCTGTCGCCGAAAAAGACGCTGGCGATGCCGGGCAGCTGGTGGGCCTCGTCGAAGATCACGGCGCTGGCCGCCGGCAACAACTCACCCGCCCCCTCGTCCTTGAGCCAGACGTCGGCGAAGAAGAGGTGATGGTTCACCACCACCAGGTCCGCCTCCAGCGCCTTGCGGCGGGCCTTGAGCACGAAGCAGCCGCGATGGTGGGGACAGTCGCCCCCCAGGCAGTTGTCCCGGGTGGACACGGCGTGTATCCAGGCGGGCGAATCCTCGGGCACCGCATCCAGGGCCATGCGGTCGCCGCTCTCGCTCACCTCGGCGAAGCGGGCGATGCGCCTCAGGTGGTCCACCTCCTCGCGGCTGGTGAAGCGCCCGTCCGCCAGGGCCCGTTCCAGATGATAGGGACACACGTAATTGGCCCGTCCCTTGAGCAGGGCCACCGTGACCGGTACCGTCAGGGCCTGCCGGACTGCCGGGATGTCCCGATGGAAAAGTTGGTCCTGCAGGGTCTTGGTGCCCGTGGAGATGATGGTGCGGGCGCCCGAGAGGAGCGCGGGCACCAGATAGGCCAGGGTCTTCCCGGTCCCGGTACCCGCCTCGGCCACCAGGCGGTCACGCCCCTCCAGGGTGGCGAGGATGCGCTCCGCCATCTCGACCTGCTGGGCCCGGGGCCGATAGTGGGGAATCACCCGGGCCAGGGGGCCTGTGGGGGCAAAAACATCGTCCAATGCGGTCATGAGCGGGGAGTATAGGCGGTCAGGCGGCTGCGCGTGGACGACTGACTGGCCTGACCAGCCGGCGATGCAGATGCGCGGGGTTCGCTTCTCAGGCCGCCTCGGCCAGTCTCAGGGCGCTGTCCACGTCCACCGCCACCGAGCGGGACACCCCGGGCTCGGGCATGGTCACGCCCACCAGGTGCTGGGCCAGCTCCATGGTGATGCGGTTGTGGGTGATGAACAGGAACTGGGTCCGCTCCGACATCCTGCGCACCAGGGCGCAATAGCGCTCGGTGTTGG
>JBJKSP010000345.1:0-9226 GCA_046703865.1 Thiobacillaceae bacterium | reverse complement strand
CTGGAGTGAGGTGGCGCGCCGCAACTTGCGCCTGTTCATCCGCGGCTTGCACATCAAGCGCATCCTGGCGGTGGACACGACGCCCGAGGGCGTCATCAGCCACGTGATGACCGAACTGGGCGTGCCCGAGGATGCCTGGATGGACTACTTCACCGCCGAGCTGACCCGGCTGCACGGCTGGACCGGTTTCATCCGCTGGCGCACGGGGGCCAAGGCCCACCACTGGAGCCGGCATTTCCCCGCCGACCTGGTGGACTACCTGGCCATCCGCCTGGTGCTGGGCCTGGCCCTCCTGCGGGAGCATGCCGCCCGCAGGAAGACGCCAGCCACGCTCGCCGACCTGGTCCGGTTTGTCGACACCCATCCCGAGCAAGCCTACCTGCGTCGGGAGTTCTATGGCGGCCAGGTGCTGCCAGCCATGGCCCACGCGGTGGAGGATGCCCTCGCATCCCGCCGCGAGGCACGCCTCCAGCGCCTGCTGCCGGACTATCTGGCCCGCAAGCGGGAGGCCGAGGCCCGGCAGCTGGCGACGGGCCTGATGGCCTTGGCGCACCTCTCAGGCCAGGGGGATGCCGTGGTGCGGCTGGGAACGGAGCAAATCGAACGCCTGCTGGCCATCCTGGCCGGCTTTGAGAAGGAGGAGGGGCATATCTGGCTCCAGGCCCAAGAGGCGCACTACATGCGACGGCTGTTGCAAGGCCTCAGCCTGGCGGTGCCGCCGCCTCGGGAGAAACGTCCCTTCGTCCAGGCCATGTTCTGCATCGACGTGCGCTCCGAGCGTATCCGGCGCCAGCTGGAAAAGGTGGGCGACTACCAGACCTTCGGCATCGCCGGTTTCTTCGGCATACCCGTGGGCTTCATCGGACTGGACAAGGGCAGCGAAACCCAGCTCTGTCCGGTGGTGGTCACGCCGAAGAACCTGGTGGTGGAACTCGACATCACACGCAGCAGCGACCAGGAGGCGTTCTTTTCGGTCCTGGAGCATGTCTTCCACGAACTCAAGGCGTCGGTGCTGTCACCCTACATCACGGTGGAGGCCATCGGCCTGCTGTTCGGCCTGGACATGTTCGGCAAGAGCCTCGCGCCCCTGGCCTACAACCGCTGGCGCAGCCGCCTGCATCCGGAAAGGCCTGACAGCCGGCTGCTGCTGGACAAACTCACCCGGGAGCAGGCCGACTCCATCATCCGCTCCCTGCAGCGCGCCATGATCGTCAAGGCGGTCGGCCGCGAACTGGGCATCCAGCGGGAGGCGATCACCGACGAGATCATCCGCGAACTGCGCGAGACCGCCCTGGGCAACCGCGAGGGGCCCACCGGGCTCGCCGGCCGATTCAGCCTGGATCCCGAGAAGGAAGCACGCTTCATCGAACGCCTGCGCAACGTCTACCGCATCGACCGGGGCTATGGGCAGATCCAGCTCGAACGGCTGGGACGTATCGGCTTCACCCTGGACGAGCAGGTGCACTTCGTCGGCACGGCGCTGCGATCCATCGGCCTGACCGGGGGCTTTTCCCGCTTCGTGCTGCTGGTCGGCCATGGCAGCACGTCCGAGAACAACCCCTATGAATCTGCCCTGGACTGCGGCGCCTGCGGCGGCAACCACGGCATCGTCAATGCCCGGGTGCTCGCCCAGATCGCCAACAAGCCGGCGGTGCGCGGGCGCCTGCGCGGCCAGGGCATCGCCATTCCCGACGATGCCTGGTTCGTCCCCGCCTTCCACAACACCACCACCGACGAGCTGCAGCTGCACGACCTGGACTTGCTGCCCGCCAGCCACCTGGTCTATCTCGACCGGCTGCGCAACGGCCTGACGGCCGCCTCGCGCCTGTGCGCCGCCGAGCGGATGCAGACCCTGGAGCCGACGGTAGGCACGGACAAGCCCCCTGGCGGGAATAAACCCGCCAAGGCCTATCGCGGCGTCCAGCGCAACGCCCTGGACTGGTCCCAGGTGCGGCCGGAGTGGGGGCTGTCCCGCAATGCCGCCTTCGTCATCGCCCGTCGCCACGTCACCGAACGGCTCGATCTCGAGGGCCGCGTCTTCCTGCACTCTTACGACTATCGCTGCGACCCCAGGGGCCGCCTGCTGGAAAACATTCTGGCCGGCCCCCTGGTGGTGGGGCAATGGATCAACATGGAGCACTACTTCTCCACCGTGGACAACGACCGCTACGGCAGCGGCAGCAAGGTCTACCACAACGTCGCCGGCCGCTTCGGCGTCATGACCGGCAACCTCTCCGACCTGCGCACCGGCCTGCCCGCCCAGACCGTGCTCAAGGACGGCCGGCCCTACCACGAGCCCATGCGCCTGCTCACGGTCATCGAAGCGACCTTCGAACACGCCCGGCAGGCCATCGAGGGCGTCGTCAAGGTCAAGGGCCTGGTGCAGAACGGCTGGGTGCGCATGGCCGTCGTGGACCCGGAAACCGGCCTGTGTCACCTGTACGAAGACGGCGGCTGGCGGCAGTGCCCGGTCGGCGCCGGCAGCCTCACCGACGAAATCAAGGAGCTCGCGGCATGAAAAACCTCAACTTCAGCCCCCTGAAGAAGCTCGAGATCATTCTCGAGGGCGCCCATCAGGAGTTCGCCACCGACCTCCTGGACCGGGCCGGCGTCACCGGCTACACCATCGTCAACAACCTCTCCGGCAAGGGCAGCCACGGTTTCCACGAAGGCCACCTGATGTTCAACGAGGATGCGGTGCTGATCATGATCATCGTGGCCGTGCCGGAGGATCTGGTGAAGCCCATCCTCCAGGGCTACGCGCCGTTCTTCAGCAAGCATTCCGGCGTCGTGTTCATATCCGATATCCAGGTTACCCGGCTGGTGAAGTTCGCCACCTGACCCGCCGCCTTCGCCCTGAACCTGAAACGGCCATGTGGGATGTTGTGGCTACCGCAAGCCCAGCTGGGTGCTGCCCGCTATAGGGCATTGGGGGCAGGTCATGCCGTACCTGAACCACGGCCTATTTCCTGTTCCTATAAGATGTCGGCATGAATTCCGAACTCCAGGCGTCCATCGACCGTCAGCGCAAGATCCTCAACGGCTGGCTGGCTTCCTCCCTCGCCCACCTGGCCGAGAGTTGCCTTGAGGCCTGGCCCGACCGGCATGCGCTGGAGGCCCGACTCATGGAGGGCCTGGTGGAGCTGCCCTACAGCAAGTACCTCTACGTGCTGGATGCCCAGGCCCGGCAGATCACCGCCAACGCCTCCCACGCGGGCCTGCTGCCGGAGCACTACGGGCGCGACCGCAGCGACCGGCCCTACCTGGCCGAGGCCCTGGCAGGCAGCCCCTTCTCCCTGTCCGAGTCCTACATCAGCCGCAACGCACGCCGTCCGTCGCTGACGGCGGTACAGCGCATCGTCGACGGCAATGGCGAACTCCTGGGCTACCTGGGCGCCGACTTCGACCTACGGGAACTGCCCGCCACCCAGGCGCTGTACCAGCAGCCCGGACAGTGGGTGCAGCTCAAGGGCGATCCGGCCATCCGTGCCGGGCTGTTCCACCAGGAGCGGGTGGCCAGCCCCATGGATGAGCACATCGACGAGGTGCTGGATCTGCTCACGGAACTGATCACGGTGCACGGCGTGTTCCACGTCAAGCTGCACTTCTCCAGCTCCCGCGTCACCCTGTGGCTGATGGACGACCCCTATCGCTATCGCCTGCATGGCATCGCCGACCTCAGCGACCCGGATATCTGCCTGGCCTATCCGCGCCGGGATTATCCGGCCGACGCACTGGTTCCTGCAGACGCGGTGCGCACCATCCTGCAGGTCTTTCGCGACCTGCGCTTCATGGACGAGACCCTGTACCTGCGCTCCGGCACGCTGAACATCTTCAATGGGATCGTCGGCCTGACGTTCTCCTGCGACGGTTCCCACTACATGCCCTGGCACGAGTTCCTGGACAAGAACGTGGGCTTCTGGCTGGGTACTGGCACCTGCGGCTGAGGCGTACCGCAACGCGCCGGGTCAGGCGCCGACCGCCTTGGCGCGGGCCGCGCGCCGGCCGCCGTTCCGGGCAGCGTTGGTCTTCAAGCGCGCGTGTGGCTGCACCTGCTCCCAGATGCGCGCCCCGTCCTTGAGCAGGAAGTCCAGGAACATACGCGCCGTGCTGGACAGTTTCTTGCCCTTCAGGTGCACGGCGTACCACTGCCGCACCAGGGGAAAGTGCTCCACGTCCAGCACGGCGAGCAGGCCGGATTCCAGCTCCAGGCGCAGGTTGTGCCTGGAAAGAACGGAAATGCCGAGGCCGGCCATCACCGCCTGCTTGATGGCCTCGCTGCTGCCAAGCTCCATGTAGGTGTTGGTGGTGAGCCCGTGCTCGGCGAACAGGCGGGTGCGCGCCGCCCGCGTGCCTGAGCCGGGTTCCCGCGACAGGAAGCGCTCCTCGGCGATGCGCGCCAGCGGAATGTTGCGCTGTCCCACCAGGGGATGGTCAGGTGGTGCCACCACCACCAGGGGGTTGTCCAGGAAGTACTCCGCTTCCAGGCCCAGGTTCTCGGGCAGGGTGCCCATGATCACCAGGTCGTCCAGGTTGTCCTCCAGACGTTCCACCACCCGGGCCTGGTTGGTGATGGTGAGCCGCGGCTCCACCTCCGGATAGTCGCGCAGGAAGACCCCGAGCAGATGGGGCATGAAGTACTTGGCGGTGGTGATGGCCGCCAGCTTGAGCGGACCCTTCACGCCGCGCTCCAGGCCGATCATGTCCTCATTCAGCACCCGGAGTCGGTCGAGCACGTCACGGCTGGCCTCGAACAATTCCCGTCCCGCCTGGGTGAGGTAGAGGCGCTTGCCCATCTGTTCCACCAGAGGAATGCCAACGCTCTCCTCCAGGCGCTTGATCTGGATGGACACGGCCGGCTGGGTCAGGAACAGCTCTTCCGCGACCCGGGTGTAGCTCAGATGGGTGCCCAGGCTTTGGAACAGCCGTAGCTGATGGAGGGTGACGTGCCGGAGCTTCATGGATTAACCATAGTTAATGCACACCATATCCACAATTAACTTTTGTTGATTGTCCCGCCTGCGTAGAGTCACAACCGTCTGGCGGAGCTGCTCCCCAGAGGGATTCCGGATAGTGATTTCTGCAAAAGGAAACATCATGCCAGAACAAGTTGCAACAACCTCTGCCCCAGGCCCGTCAGGCTTGAGTGGCAAAGAGTTGGCGCGTGCCCGCAGGGCCATGCTCGCCCAGGGCGGCAAGAAGGGCCTCGGCATGGTCAGCGCCAAAACCCGGACGCAATCCCGGGCATCCCCCACGGCGGCCGCAACGCTGCCGCCTGCACCCGAACCGGTCCAGGCGGCAGAGCCGACCCCCATCGAAGAGATCAGTGCCGCGGCGCAAGGGACGGAAGACAACCTGGACACCTTGTGCGCCACCGTCGAGCAGGACCCCGCGGCCCTGGGCGAGGATGCCAGCACTGTGCGCCAACTCTGCCGCGACCGCCGCCGCGCCCTGTCCAGCCAGGGCAAGACCGCCCTGCCCAGGAAGGCAGCAGGCAACGATTACCGCACAGCCGGTGGCGGCGAGATGTCCGGCCGCGAGATCGCCCGCAAGCGCCGCGCCGAGCTGTGTACCAATGGCCGCGGCGATTCGCCCGTCTGCCGGCCCAGCGGCCGGGTCCGCCCGCAGTCCGGCGAGGCGCCGGCCAAGGTCGAGACCGGTACCACCCTGGCGGGCCAGAGCGTGACTGGCACCCAGGTGGAGCGCGCGTCCCGCGTTACCGGCAACGAACCGCGCAGCTGCCGCACCATCACTGGCACCGAGTACATCGGCTCCGAACAGTTCGAGGGCTTCTGCACCACCAAGCCCGAACCCTCGACCCCCAAGGTCGGCATGAGCGCCACCAGCCACGGCCAGCGGGTGAGCGGCACGGAAGTGGGCCGTTCGGTCAAGGTGACGGGTGACGAATCCGGCAGCTGCCGGCCTGTCTCCGGCACCGAGTATCTGGGCAGCGAGGCGTTCTCCGAGTTCTGCCAGGGCAAGGGTTTGCTCAACCGACCGGAGAAGGTGAGCGTCGGTGCCACGGAGCGCAAGGGCATCACCGTCACCGGCAGCGACGAGGCCCGCATCCGGCGGGTCACCGGCACGGAGCCCGGGGCGCAAAAGGCCATCACCGGTTCCCAGTATGCCGACGCCGGCGTCGCCCGGCTGACCATCAACGGGCCGAGCAAGGTGGCCCTGACCCACACCGTGTCGGGTCGCCCCGTTTCGGGCACCGAAGTGGGCGGCTCGGTCAAGGTGACCGGCGATGAGGCCGGCGCCTGCCGCGCCATCTCCGGCACCGAGTACCTGTCCAACGAACAGTTCCAATCTGTCTGCCATACAAGGCCGGCGCCGGGGCCGGCCAAGGTGGGGGTGGATGCCAGCCAGCGCGGCCAGCGCATCACCGGCAACCTGGTGGATCGCAGCGAGAAGGTCACCGGCAATGAGCCGGGTTCCTGCCAGCGGGTCACCGGCTCCCAGTACGCCCGAGGCACCCTGTGCGGCGGCGCGCCGGACAAGGCGCCCATGATGCATACTCTGGCTGGCCGCGCCCTGACAGGCACCCGGATGGGAGGGCTTGCCCAGGGCCCAAAATTGACCGGTGACGATCACGGGGGGTGCCAGCCCGTCACCGGAACCGAATACTACGGTCAGGAGCACTTTGCTGAGTCCTGCCCGAGCACCCCCGAAGTCGTCGCGCCGTCCGCCGTGAAGGTGGGCGTGAGCCACACGCCCCATGGCCTGCCCGTATCGGGCACCCTGGTCGGCGGTTCGTCCCGGGTGACCGGCGACGAACCGGGCAGCAAGCTGTCCATCAGTGGCACGCCCTATGCTGGCAGCGAGCAGAACGACGCGCCCTGCGGTTGCCAGCATGAGGTACCCATGCCGGCCGAGGCTGTGCCCGTCATGGCGCCGCACTTTCGCGGGCCTGCGGGCCAACCCCGGGCCATGGCCATGTCCATGAAGCCGGCGGCACCGCGCCCGGAATCCTTCAGCGTCGTCTCTCCCGCCAGGGAGGCCCGCAGCCGCATCACCGGCACGGGCTATGGTGGTGCCGGGCGCATCACGGGCCCGGTGAACATGGCCGCTGGCCTGGTGTCCGGCACGCCTGAGTTCCGCTACACGGATGACTTCGGCCAAATGCGTGGTGCCATGCCGGTCATGACGCAGGTGGCTGCTGATGTTCAAGCCGAGCGCATCACCGGCGAGGGCCGCGAAGCCGGTCCCCCTATCACCGGCGATGACTGGGCGCGCACCGGCCGGGTGACCGGCACCGAAGGATGCTGGGCCCAATCCCGCAACCCGACCATGCGCGGCGCGTCCCGGGCCATGGCCGCCGGCGCCTGGGCCAACAAGGGCATCGAGCGTCCCGAGGTGCCCGTGGCCAAGGTCACGGGCAGCAGCGGCAACGCGGGCAAGGGGGCGGTGATCACCGTCTCCGGCGGGGCACGTGGCTAAGGGGGCTATGCCATGAACACGCGCAACGCCTATGCCCTGCGAGCCCGCTCCGCCCAGTACAAGCGACCGCATCTCCAGGGCAGTGCGCCCTACGGCCTCGGCACGCCAAGCGCTGCACGGCAGGCGCGGCTACAGGCCGGGAACGAATCGGCATCCAACGGCAGCACGTCGGATCAGCATTTCCGGCATCTCCTGGCGGACCGCAGGATGAACGCCCGCCTGGCCCATTGCGAGGATTCGGTAAAGGGGCGCTTCGATGCCATCGTGCCGACGCTCAGGGCGCTCTCCGCCCTGCAGCACCTGGACGACTTCCCCGCCCGGGCCCAGTCCATGGCCAGTGAACGGCTGGGCTACGTGCTGCCCCCAGGCATCCTGGAGGATGCCTGGGTGGCCGGCCTGGACCTGAAGGCCCTCTATGCCTATTGCGCCTTCGAGGCGCTGAAGGCCGCGGTGGACCAGTTCGCCCGGGACATCAAGGCCCAGCTGGAAGTGGTCCGGGACACCCGCAACTTCTTCCTGGACTGCGGCTTTCATGCGGTGGACATCAGCCCCTGCGCCGATGGCCGCCTGAAAGGCCTGTCGCGCTACATCCTGCGTCTGCCCCTGACCTCCCTGGCGCGCCGCAAGGCCTACGCCGGTGCCCTGTTCGACGTGGAAACCGACGTGCGCCACTGGGGGGCGACCGAGCTGCGCCGGTTCCGTGAAGGCGTGCCCACCACGGCCGACGCCGGCACCCGCTATCTGAAGATCGCGGTGTACCACACCAGTTCCTCCGACCCCACCCACGAGGGCTGCGCCGCCCATGGCAGCAACGAGCGGGTGGCCATCGAGGCGGCCCTGGAACGACTGGGTCAGTTTCGTCAGGCCATCGAGAATGCCTTCTGCTGCGGTGCCAGCACGGACATCCTGCTGATCGGCGTGGACACCGACACCGACGCCATCAAGATCCATGTGCCCGACAGCAAGGGTGACCTGTCCGCCTACCGCTACGTGGACAACGCCAAGCTCTACCAGGTCACGGCGAACATGTCGGCGGACAGTGCACGGGCGGCGGTGTATGAGGCGATCAGGCAGGCCAGCGCCACCACCGGCTGGGGTGCCGGCAAGGGCGAGCCCCACGACGGCATGCGCCGGCTTATCGCCAACCTACTGATCAACAACTTCTCCCAGATCGAGTACGTGGCCGAGATCTACGGCGAGCGCTACCCGGACATCGGCCATGCCGAGCGCTACATCAGCGTGGGTGACGGCTTCGAAGAACTGCAGATGCGGAACATTGCCTATTACGCGCACCTGCACACGGTGGAGGAGGGCGCCGGTGACATGGACGTGGGCATCAAGATCTTCAAGGGCCTCAACGTGAAGCATGGCCTACCCATCCCGGTGGCCATCCACTACCGCTACGACGCCAAGGTGCCAGGCGCCCGGGAGCGGGTGGCGGCCAAGGCCCGCCGCGTGCGGGATGCCATCGAAGTGCGCTACCCCGATCTGGTGGCTCAGGGGTTGTTGGCCTGCTGGCTCTCGGTCCAGGACCTGCCCACGGGCAGTCCCGTCGAGGAGGTGCAGTGACATGAAGATCATGCAGGTGGAAAAGACCCTGGTCTCCACCAACCGCATCGCCGAGCTGGGCCACCGGCCCCTGCTCGTGGTGCGAGAGAAGGTGGGGGGCGGGCGCCAGGTGGCCGTGGATGCCATCGGCTGCATCCCCGGCGACTGGGTGATCTGCGTCGGTTCGTCGGCGGCCCGGGAAGCGGCCGGCAGCAAGGATTATCCCTCGGACCTGACC
>JBJKSP010000344.1:0-5038 GCA_046703865.1 Thiobacillaceae bacterium | reverse complement strand
AGGTACGTGATCGCCTACGAGCCCAGGCCGTTGGATCTGGAAGCCGTGTTCGGGCGGACCGCGCCCAGGATCCTGGAAGTCGGATTCGGCATGGGCGAGACCACCGCCCGCATCGCGGCGGAGCATCCCGAAGCCGACTACCTGGGCGTGGAAGTCCACTCGCCGGGCGTCGGCGCCCTGCTTAAGCGCATCGGCGAGGCGGGGCTCACCAACCTGCGCATCGTCCAGCACGATGCCACGGAGGTGTTGAAACACATGATCCCGGAAGCGGCCCTGGACGGGGTCCACATCTTCTTCCCCGATCCCTGGCACAAGAAACGGCACCACAAGAGACGCCTGATCCAGCCCCCCTTCGTTAGGCTGTTGGCGGACCGGCTCAAACACGGCGGATACCTGCATCTGGCCACCGACTGGGAGGACTACGCCCACCAGATGCTGGAAGCCCTCAACAACGAATCCCGCCTGGTCAACACCGCCCATGCCTTCGCCCCTCGTCCCTGTTATCGCCCCGTCACCAAGTTCGAGCAACGCGGGCTCAAACTGGGACACAATGTCTGGGACCTGCTGTTCACGCGTCGATGACGTCGGAATATCGACCCCGGACGCGGATAAATCACCTCCTCCCGATCCACCCGCTCGCCGTTCTGGCGATCTATGCAAGGGATCCAGGCATCGGCCCCGACTGGCACGGCCGATGCATCCTCATGGGCAGGATATGTCTTCATGGGGTTGAAAATGTACGCGATCTTGATCGAAAGCAACGGCCACCGGCCGATGATCCGATTCGAGGACGGGCATGAAGGCGTGCCGGTCAATCTCGACTTCAGATCCCGCATGCAGTTTCTCGGCCTGGTAGGACGGCGCGTGCACGTACTCACCAGATTGTCCGAAAACCACTATTCCGTGCGCTTGGCGGGCATGCCGGTCCTCGACGCCACCCGGCGCTGATCCGGCCTCCGGGCCGCCGGGTCCCGGGCGGCCCGCCCTGTGTCTTGCTCCCATCCCCCGTGTTCGGGGCACACCCAAGACTGCCTATATAATGCCGGGCACCGCAAATTCAGGGGACTTCCATGCAAAGGCGCGCTTTCCTGACCGGGGCCGGGGCCGGCGTGGCCGCGACGGCCGCCCTAGCCCTTCCGGGCTGCAGCAGGCAAACCGGCACGACCGTCACCGGAGAACTTCCCACCCTCCACTGGCGGCTCGCATCCAGCTATCCCAAGAACCTGGACACCATCTACGGCGCGGCCGAGGTCCTTTCAGACCGGGTCGGCAAGATCACGGGCGGGAAGTTCAATATTCGCGTATTCGCGGGGGGCGAGATCGTGCCCGGGCTGCAGGTGCTGGATGCCGTCCAGCAGGGGACCGTGGAATGCGGCCATTCGGCCAGCTATTACTACGTGGGCAAGGACATGGCCTTCGCCTTCGACTGCGCCCTTCCCTTCGGCCTGACCGCGCGCCAGCAGAACGCCTGGATGTATTACGGCGGCGGGATCCAGCTCATGCGCGAACTCTTCGCCAAGTACAACATCGTCCAATTCCCGGGCGGGTATACCGGTGCCCAGATGGGCGGCTGGTTCCGCAAGGAGATCAAGTCCCTGGCCGACCTGCGGGGACTCAAGATGCGCATCCCCGGCATCGGCGGCAAGATCATGGCCAACCTGGGCGTCGTCCCCCAGACCCTGGCCGGCGGCGACATCTACCCGGCCCTGGAGCGGGGGGCCATCGATGCCGCCGAGTGGGTCGGACCCTATGACGACGAGAAGCTGGGCTTCGACAAGATCGCCCCGAACTACTATTACCCGGGGTGGTGGGAGGGGGGGCCGCAGTTGTCCTTCTACGTCAACCACGACAAATGGCGGGAATTGCCCGAGCCTTACAAGCAGGCCTTCGAGACCGCCTGTGCGGAGGCCAATGCGACCATGCTCGCGGCCTACGACGCCAAGAACCCCCCGGCCCTGCTGCGCCTGGTGAAAAAGGGCGTCAAGCTCCAGGCATTTCCCAATGACGTGATGCAGGCCGCGGAGCAGGCCGCGTTTTCCCTCTATGAGGAAGAGGCCGGAAAGAACCCCCTGTTCGCGAAGATCTACGCCAACTGGAAGCAATTCCGGGAAGAGGAGATCCAGTGGTTCAAGGTGGCCGAGGCCACCTATGCCAATTTCCTCTACTTCAACAAATCATCCTAGAAACCGCAGATGGACGTGCCCGATGGTGGGTTCGGGCGGGTGGCTGGCGCGAAGCGACGACGCCGCATGGCCATTCCCTGCAAGGAGGAGCGACAAAGCCAGGCACCGGTCCGGGCGTGCCAGCGGGTGCGTAGCGCGTGCACCCAGCGGGTGATTCTCAATTGAGCCGGCAACGCCAATATTCATCCTGGTATACAAGAAGTCATGAGCGGTCAACTGCGGTTTCTAGGATCATAGGCCGGTCACGGAGCCGGAGGCAGGCCCGGCCTTGCCCGGAACGATCGCCTCCAAAGGCTCGACCGCCGGCGGCCCGCCTGAAAGCGGGACGGAAAATCAGCGCACCGCCAGCAACTCGACTTCGAACACCAGCGTGGCATTGGGCGGGATCACACCGCCCGCCCCGCGCTTCCCGTAACCCAGGCCGGGCGGAATGGTCAGACGCCTGACCCCCCCGACCTGCATGCCCTGCACGCCCTCATCCCAGCCCGGGATCACGTAGCCCCGCCCCAGGGGAAACTCAAAGGGCTCGTTGCGATCCCGGCTGGAATCGAACTTGGTGCCGTCCGTGAGCCAGCCCGTGTAATGCACGCTGACGTGCTGGCCGGCCTGCGCTGCGGCACCCTCGCCCAGCGTCAGGTCCTCCAGCTTGAGTCCGCTGGCGGTAATGCTTTCCGACATGTCTGCTCCTCCGCTTTGTCGTGTGGGCGTGGTCCGTAGGTACTCACAAAGGCCCCGGATTTCACCCCATGCATTCAAAAAACAAGACCCCTGTCCGCGTGACCGGACAGGGGTCGGGGATTACGGCTCGCTCAGTGCAGCACGATCAGGACGACACGCCGATTCTTGGCCCGGCCGGCCCGGTTCATGTTGGTCGCGATGGGCTTGCTTTCGCCGTAGGAGATCACCGACATACGGTGCAGCGGGATGCCGTCATGCATGGCCAGATAGTCGCGCGCGGCCATCGCCCGCTCTTCGCCCAACTTCAGGTTGAGGGCCTTCGAGCCGCGGGAGTCCGTATGCCCCTGGATCTCGATATACACGTTCTTGTTTTCGGCCTTGAGCTTGTCCGCGAACTGGTCCAGGAAGGCCTTGGCCTCCTTGCCAAGAGCGGCCCTGTCCACCGGGAACTTGACCTGCTCGTCGGTCATGACCACCTCGTCCAGCAGCTTGCCCTCGGCCAGTTTGCCGGCGGCCATGGCCCTGTCCAGGGCTTCCTTGGCCGTACCCGAGACTTCCTGGATGAGTTGCTCATGAGACTTCAGGATCCCATCCACGTTGTCCGCCCGTGTCGTCAGGGAGGCAATCTGTCCGGATTGGTCCTGCACCTTGGCCTCGGTGGAGGATTCCCTGCCCTCCAGGGTGGTCAGGCGTTCGTTGATGGGCTTGACCTGCTCGCCCACATAGTCCCTCACGTATTGCTTGGTGGCGCAACCACTGGTCAGGGTAACGGCGGCCAACATTACGGCCGTAGACAACAGGCGGATTTTCATATCCCTCTCCAATTTGTGCTTACAAGTATTTGTTCAGTCTAACTTATCGTCTTGATTCACGAAATCTTTAACACAGATGCAAATCAGGGGCTTCTTGTCGACAGTCGCACATTATCCACAGTGGGCGCGCCGAGGTGAAGTTGGACCGCACCCGTTTCGACGGGGTTCCGGTCCACCGTCACGATGCCGGGGAAAGACAGCACAAGCGCCACCATCAGTATCTGAATGATCACGAAGGGCACTGCCCCCCAGTAAATGTCGGTGGTCTTCACCTGGCTGGGTGCCACGCTGCGCAGATAGAACAGGGCGAAGCCGAAGGGGGGATGCATGAACGAGGTCTGCATGTTGATGCCCAGCAGGACCCCGAACCAGACCAGATCGATGCCCAACTTCTGGGCCACGGGTGCCACCAGGGGCACGATGATGAAGGTGATCTCGAAGAAATCCAGAAAAAAGGCGAGGAAGAACACCAGCAGGTTCACGACGACGAGAAAACCCAGTGCACCGCCGGGCAGGGTCGTGAGCAGGCCTTCCACCCACAGGTCGCCGTTGACGCCACGGAAGACCAGCGAGAATACCGTCGAGCCGACCAGGATGAAGATGACGAAACTGGTGAGTTTGGCAGTGGCATCCATGGCCTGCTTGAGCAGGTCCAGGCTCAGCCGCCGCTTGGCCAGGGCCAGGACGAAGGCCCCCGTCGCCCCCATGGCCCCGCCTTCGGTGGGGGTGGCCACGCCCCGGAAGATGGTGCCCAGCACCAGGAAGATCAGGACCAGGGGAGGCAGCATGGTGAGCAGGACCCGTGACAACAGCTGCTTGCCGCGCAGGGTACGCGCCTCCACCGGCAGCGCCGGTGCGGACCCCGGCTTGAACAGGCTCGCGATCAGCACGTAGCCCAAATACAGGCCGGTCAGGATCAGTGCGGGGGCGAGGGCGCCTTGGTACATGTCCCCCACCGACGTACCCAGTTGGTCTGCCAGGACGATCAGCACCAGGGAAGGCGGAAGGATTTGGGCCAGGGTGCCGGAAGCCGCGATCACGCCGGCGGCCAGGCGACGGTCGTAGCCATAGCGCAGCATGATGGGCAGGCTGATCAGGCCCATGGCGATCACGGAGGCGGCCACCACGCCGGTGGCGGCCGCCAGCAGGGCCCCCACCAGTACCACCGCGTAGGCCAGGCCGCCCCTTACGGGACCGAACAGCTGGCCCATGGTCTCCAGCAGGTCCTCGGCCATGCCGCTACGTTCCAGGATGAGGCCCATGAAGGTGAAGAACGGGATCGCCAGGAGCGTGGCATTGGACATGATGCCGAACACCCGGTCCGGCAGGGCCTGGAGCAGCGAGAACTCGAAGTACCCGGCCTGA
>JBJKSP010000343.1:0-10341 GCA_046703865.1 Thiobacillaceae bacterium | reverse complement strand
CCTTATACTTTTTGAGCAAATGGTCTCTATGGATGTCGAGACCGAAGGATAAATTTTTACGCACTAATTGTTATCGACAGATGATCAGCTCGATACCTAAGTTAGCCCCCGGAAATGGTGAGCTATGGAGACCTCACGCATGGCTGCGCGGTAGTCTTTTTCGCTGCGAATGGGGTGGATGTCCATGCTCATAGCTCCATTTCTACGGTCTCGGCATTGATGGCGTCGAATTCCTTGTAGGTGCCGATGAATTTGATGAAAGGGCGCCGTAACGGTAGGCCACGGCGACAACCAGCCGGTAGTCGTTGTCCTTGATGTTGAACACCGGCTGGCGATTTTTCAGGATGCTGGCGCTTCGGAACCGGGCTTTGACGTCTGCACGCTGCTTCCAGTCTGCCTTGCGGGTTGCGTCGGTCCATGCCTCAAGGTGTGTTTTGGCATCCGGGTAACGTGACCAGAAATCGCGCAACACCTTGATTGCGACAACATTCCTGGACAGATCATAGTTCCGTGCCGGGACTACGGCAATCCATCCATTCCCTGGCTTGACCACATCATGCTTCGCTTAGCAAACAGTGGGAAGCCCCCCGGCTCTGCCGGGGGATGGTTACTCCTCGTCCATTAGCCTTCTATGCGCCCTGCGCGCAGCAGCTCCGCGAACTCCGCTGCCGGGAGGGGGCGGCTGAAGTAGTAGCCCTGGATGTAGTCGCAGCCCTGTTTGCGCAGGAAATCGAGTTGTGCCTGGTTCTCCACACCCTCCGCCAGGGTCTTGAGCCCCAGACTGTGTCCCATCTGGATGACCGTGGCGGCGATGGCGGCATCGTCCTGGTCGGTGGCCACGTCCTGCACGAAGGAGGAATCGATCTTCAGTTTGTGCACCCGGAAGCGTTTCAGATAGCTCAGGGAGGAGTAGCCGGTGCCGAAGTCGTCGATGGACAGGGCGATGCCGGCCTCGTGCAGCCGACCGATCAGTTCCAGTGCGTATTCAGCTTCCTGCATGGTGATGCTTTCGGTGACCTCCAGCTCCAGGAACTGGGGCAGCAGGCCGTGCCTGGCCAGCAACTGGTTGACCGTGTCAAACAGGTCCCGCTGCCGAAGCTGCACCACGGACAGGTTTACCGCCACGGGTACCGGACGGAGCCCGGCCTGCTGCCAAGTCGTGACCTGAGCGATGGCCTGGTCCAGGATCCATTGCCCCAGGGGCAGGATCAGGCCGCTGTCCTCGGCCACGGGGATGAACTCCGAGGGCGGGATGTCCCCCCACACGGGGTGTCGCCAGCGCACCAGGGCCTCGGCGCCGACGATCTTGCCGTTTCTGGCGTCTACCTGGGGCTGGAAATGCAGAGAGAATTCATCCTGGACCAGGGCATGGCGCAGGCCGTTTTCCATCTCCAGGCGCCGCTGGGCCTGCCGGTGCATCTCATCGGTGAAGAACTGGTAGGTGGCGCCTCTGCCCTGTTTGGCCCGGTACATGGCCGTATCCGCACAGCGGGCGAGGACCTCGAAATCCCCGCCGTTGTCCGGATACATGCTGATGCCCATGCTGGGCGTGACGGTCAGCGTGTGGTGTTCGATCTGGTAGGGTCGGGACAGGGCGTGGATGACCTTCTCCGCCACCAGGGCGGCCCCCTTGGTACCGGTGTCGGGGAGGACGATCATGAACTCGTCCCCGCCCATGCGGGCCACGGTATCCTCCGCCCGCACGCACCCGTGCAGGCGCTGGCCCACGTCCCTCAGCAACAGGTCGCCCACCCGGTGGCCCAGGGAGTCGTTGATGTTCTTGAACCGGTCCAGGTCCAGGAACAGGAGTGCCACCTGTGCACCCTCGCGCCGAGCCATGAGTGAAATCGCATAGCCCACCCGGTCCTCCAGCATCTGCCGGTTGGGCAACCCCGTCAGACTGTCGTAATGTGCCAGATAGCGGATGCGCGCCTCGGCCTCCTTGCGGTCGGTGATGTCCTGAACCGTCCCGACCGCGCCGCACAGCCGGCCGGACGGGTCGAATTCAGGCTCGGCGCGTTCCCTGACCCATCGCTCTGGGCCTTTGACCAGGATGCGGTGTTCGAGGTCATAGTCGGCACCTTCCAGGAAGGCCTGCCAAGCGGCGTCCACCCGTTCCCGGTCCTCCGGGTGCACGCATTCCAGAAAGCCCCGGTAGGTCAGGGGGGTGCCCTCGGGAATGTCGAAGACACGGTAAGTCTCTTTGGACCATTCCAGGACGTTGCCTATGGTGTCCAGGTGCCAGCTCCCCAGCTGGGCGACGGCCTGGGCCCGGTTCAGGCTGTCCTCGCTGCGCCTGAGACGCTCTTCCGCCTCTTTCCGGGCCGTGATGTCGCGGGAGACGCCGATCAGGCCCAGGATCTTGCCGTCCGGGCCGTGGAAGGGCGTCTTGAGGGTTTCCACCAGGACGCGGCGGCCGTCCGGGTAGGTGATCCATTCCTCGTTGCGCCGGGGCTGGCCCGAGGCCAGCATGAGCCGGTCCTGTTCCCGGAAGGCGTTGGCGCTGTCGGCATCCACCAGATCCAGGTCCGTGCGGCCGACGATCTCGGCCTTGGGATGGCCCAGATAGGCCTCGCAGGCACTGTTGCAGCTCAGGTAGACACCGTGGGTGTCCTTGTAGAAGATCAGGTCCGGGATCGAGTCGATCAGGCTCTCCAACAGTGCCCGGCTGTGGTCAAGGTCGCGTCGATCGGCGAAACGGTCCAGGGCGTAGGACAGGTCGGCGGCCAGTTCCTGCACCAGCCCAGCGGTCTCCTCGTCGAACGCCCCCGCCTCGCCCGAATAAAGGGTGAGGACGGCCACTGGCCGGCCGCGGCGGAACATGGGCAATGCGGCGGATGCGGCGATGCCGTGTTTTCTGGCCTGTTCTTGCCAGGGTTCGGTGATGGGATCATGGAGGAAATCGTTGCAGAACAGGGTGTGCCCCTCCCTCAGGGCGATGGCGGTGGGGCCGCGCCCATGGGGATCCTTTGGGTCAGGGGAGATGACCAGATCCTTCAGGTATTCCCGGCCCGGACCCTCACTGGCGATGGGACGGACCATGCCGTCGGCCTCGTCCACCATCCCGACCCAGGCCAGCCGGAAGGCACCGAACTCCACTGCGACCCGGCAGACGGTCTGGAACAATTGGGTCTCGTCGGTGGCGCGGACCATGCCCTGGTTCGCCTCGGACAGGGTGCGGTAGAGGCGGCTCAGGCGCAGGATGTGACCCTCGGCCTGCTTGCGCTCGCTGATGTCGCGGATGATGCCCTGGAACCAGATGCGTCCTTCCCGCTCGATGATCTGGGCGCTGACCTCCACCGGAAAGGTGGTGCCATTCTTGCGCTGGTGCAGCGTCTCCACCATCAGATGCTTATGCACCCTGAGCTTGTCCAGGAAGGCATCGAAGGCAGGCCGGGTCTCGGGCGTCCTGACATCGGCGATGTGCATGCCGATCAGCTCTTCCCGTGTTCGGCCATAGGCCTCCACGGCCCGGTCGTTGGCCTCCACGATGCGCCCCTGTTCGTCACCCAGGATGATGATGTCATTGGCATATCTGGCAAGGTAGTCGAAGTGCTGCTGCAGGGCTTGGCGTTCCAATTCCTTTTCCAGAAGCAGGGCTTGCTGGCGATCCACCTGTGCACGCCACCAAAGGGCGATGCCGGCGCCGGCGGCCAGCATGAGTAGCAGCGTCGTCATGGTGGTGGCCGTGGCGATTTCCGCCAGGGAGGCATAGGCCTCCGACTTGTCCTCCTTTGCGATCATCATCCAGGGGGTGTCGGGCACGGCTACGGCATAGGTCAGGACGGGCACGTCCCGGTAGTTATGGCCGCTACTCGAAAAGCCCAGATGGCCGCGCAAGGCCTGGGCCGCAGGCAGCAGGGGATCGTTCAGGGCTTGGGTCAGGCTCAGGGGTGGTCTCTGTTGGTGACGCAGCGGGTTGAGGAAGCGCACCCTGTCCCCTTCCCGGCGCACCAGCAGGGTCTCGCCGCTATCGCTGGGAACCGGCCAGCGCTGCACCAGGGGGTAGAGATAGCCTTCGGCGCTGGAGGCGAGATAGAGTGCACCGACCCGCCTGCTCCTGACCCCTTCGCCCATGGTGATCGGACTCACGTAGCCCAGCGCCACCCGACCCTCGGCTTCGGGGGCGGGGCCATGTAAATCCACCAGTTGCATCTTGCCCGTCTGCACGGACCTCAGGACGGCCTGCCTTTCATCATCGTGATGTTCGGACATCAGCCCGCCGGCACTGGCCCAGCGCACCTTGCCCCGATCGTCGTACAGGATCATGGCGCTGTAGCCATAGGCAGTCTGGAGCAGGGTGAAACGCCTGGCCAATTGGGCGGGAAAATCCGGACGGCTGGCCGGGTCCAGGCACCAGGCCCGGAAATTTCGTGTGATGAAGGAGTCATCCGAAAGCAGGGCGGCGTCTCCCCGGCGCTCCTGAAGCCATCGCACGATCTCGCCCACCTTGAGGTCGCCGATGGACTTGAGGCGTTGCCGAACCTCCAGTCGCTCTCTGGACTGCAGATTCCTGTAAGTCCCATAGCCGGTGGACACCAGGGCCGCAGCGGTGATCGCAAATACCAGCAGGGGCACCCAGGGCCTGGATGGGGATGACTGGGGCCCCTTCATCTCGTGCAGATGCCGGTGCAGATAGAGATAGAGCAGCAGGCTGGTGACCAGGACGAAGCCACCGCCCTTAAGGCTCTGCATCAGCGTGACCTGGACCGGCGCCCCTGTGAGCCACATGAGCAGATGATCCGAGCCGAATATCCAGATGCTGGCCAGGACCAGATAGGACAGGCTGACCCTCAGAGGGATCGAGAGGCGGCGCATGGCGTTGTCCGGAAAGCTCCCTAATCGTTTTATGGTTTATTTTTGGATCATGCCAATATCATATTGTCAATAATTCGGCAATTTCTTTATGTGATGAAGCATGAAGATCAGGACAATTGCCTTAATCACGGTACGGAAGGGATTGAGCCTGTTTATCTTAAAGGGTCATGACCGGGATTGTGATGGCATGGCCATCGCTGTTGATTGAGTCGTTGTTGCGCTCCCCAACCCCAGCTTATCTGCCCCCGTGGGAGTGCTGTATGGGTAGGGTCGAACCTGCTCCGTCAGCCCGGAACAGGGCAAACGGTCTGACGGAAGCAGGCTGGGACAGGGGCCGGACGGGAGGGGTTGGGCCCCTCCCGGGGATCACAGCTCCCCGTTGGCGGCCGCCTTCATGGACTCGATGATCCGCTTGTTGATGTCGATGGCGCCGAGGAGCAGCTTGTCGGTGATGCCCAGTTGCTTCTCGTAGCCGGCGACCCAGTCCATGTTCCAGTCCAGGGTCATCACCCAAATGTTCTTGTCGGAGTCCTGCATGATGGCGATGCGGCAGGGCAGGAAGACCAGGAACTCGGGATCGATCTTGAGCAGTTCGCGCGCCACGGCGATGTCGCAGAAGCTGTAGACCTCGATGCGGGGGGCGGTCTTGTCGCCCAGCACGGCCTGGAAGTCCTTCCACATGTCGTTTTCGCCCACTTTTTTCAGGTTGAGCTGGTTGGCACGCAGGAACAGGGATTCCTTTACGTCGTCGAAGCTCAATCCGGGCTTGGCCTTGTACTTGCGGGCGGCCCAGTTCATGGCCTCCGGCATGCTCATGTGCATGAACTCGGTCATCATGGGCAGCATCGTCTGCATCATCTGGATCTTGGCCGCCTCGGGGATGATGCGATGCATGGTGTAGGGCTTGGTAGGTGCTGGCTGCTGGCCTGGCATGATCAGGGGGATCATGGGGAAGATACCGAAGCTCGGGTTCGGGACGTATTGCAGCCAGGGATTAGGCGCGCCGGGTGGCACCAGTTGCGGTAAGAAGGGCACAACACCGGGTGCGTAGGGATTGGGCTGATCGGCGCTGGCGGACAGGGGGGCAAATACTACCAGGGCTAGGCAGATGGTGGACAGCAATCTCCTCATGGTCTTTCTCCTCGGTTCTTCAGGCCAACAAACGGTTCAACACGAAAGGCAGGATACCGCCCGACTGGTAATACTCCACCTCGATGGGGGTATCCAATCTCAGTTTCAGCGGCACGTTCAGGGTGTCGCCGGACCGGCGAATGACCAGGGTCACTTCCTGTTGGGGGGTGATGCCGTTGTCCAGTCCCACCAGGTCGAAGGTCTCGCGACCGGTCAACGCCAGACTCTGGGCGCTGTTACCGTCCTTGAACTGCAGGGGCAGGACGCCCATCCCCGCGAGGTTGGAGCGGTGGATGCGCTCGAAACTCTTGGCCACCACCGCCTTCACCCCCAGGAGTTGCGTCCCTTTCGCAGCCCAGTCCCGGGATGAGCCGGTGCCGTATTCCTCGCCGGCAAATACCATCAAAGGCACGCCTGCAGAATCATAGCGCATGGCGGCGTCGTAGATGGACATCTGTTCGCCGTCCGGCTGGTGCAGGGTGAGGCCGCCCTCGCTGCCCGGGATCATCAGGTTCTTGATGCGAACGTTGGCGAAGGTGCCCCGCATCATGACTTCGTGGTTGCCCCGGCGGGCGCCGTAGCTGTTGAAATCCCGCTGTTCGACGCCGTGTTGCACCAGGTATTCGCCGGCGGGGGCGGCGGCCTTGATGGAACCGGCCGGGCTGATGTGGTCCGTGGTGACGGAGTCGCCGAAGATGGCCAGGGCACGCGCGTTCCGGATGGCGGGATCGGGCCGGGCCGGGGACTTGAAGAAGGGCGGCTCCTGGATGTAGGTGGAGGCCGGGTCCCAAAGATAGACCTGGCCGGTGGGGGCGGGTACGGCATCCCACAAGGGATTGTCCGCCTCCAGGTCCCGGTAGACCAAGTATGCGGCGGCATCGGAAGCGTAGTGGGTGAGCGCGGCCACCTCCTCGGCGCTGGGCCAGAGGTCCCTGAGGAAGACGGGGCCGTCCCTGCCTTGTCCCAGGGGTTCGTTGGCCATGTCGATATCGACCCGGCCGGCCAGGGCGAAGGCCACCACCAGGGGCGGGCTCATGAGGAAGTTGGCCTTCACGTTCTGATGCACCCGGGCCTCGAAGTTGCGGTTGCCGGAGAGCACGGAGCAGGCCACCAGGTCCCGGTCCAGGATGGCCCTTTCCACCGCCTCGGGCAGGGGGCCGGAATTGCCGATGCAGGTGGTGCAGCCGTAGCCCACCACGCCGAAGCCCAGTTGTTCCAGGTAGGGCAGGAGCCCGGCGGCCTTGAGGTATTCGGTCACCGCCCGGGACCCGGGACCCATGGAGGTCTTCACGTGAGCCGGGGTCCGCAGTCCCTTCTCCACCGCCTTCTTCGCCAGCAGGCCCGCCGCCAGCATCACGCCCGGGTTGGAGGTGTTGGTGCAGGAGGTGATGGCGGCGATGACCACATCCCCGTGATGTAGCCCTGATCCCTGATCCCTGGTCTCCGATCCCTGTTTGCCGTAGCCGCCCTGTTCCTTGGGCAGTTCGAGCAGGGTCTCGAATGTCTCCTTGAGGGCGTACAGGTTGATGCGGTCCTGGGGCCGCTTGGGGCCGGCCACCGAGGGCTTCACGCCGGCCAGGTCCAGCTCCAGCACCTGGCTGTACTCGATGCTGCCGGCCTTGGGGATGCCGAACAGGCCCTGGGCCCGGAAGTAGTTGCGCAGGGCCTGCACCCGGGCCGGGTCGCGGCCGGTGGCCAAGTAGTACTGGCAGGTGGCCTCGTCCACCGGGAAGAAGCCCATGGTGGCGCCGTACTCGGGGGCCATGTTGGCGATGGTGGCCCGGTCGGTCACGGGCAGGGCCTCGGCCCCCTCGCCGAAGAATTCCACGAACTTGCCCACCACCTTGGTGCGGCGGAGCATCTCGGTGACGGTCAGCACGATGTCGGTGGCGGTGACCCCGGCGTCCGGCCGGCCGGTCAGATGCACGCCCACCACATCGGGGGTGAGGAAGTACACCGGCTGGCCCAGCATGCCGGCCTCCGCCTCGATGCCTCCCACGCCCCAGGCCACCACGCCCAGGCCGTTGATCATGGTGGTGTGGGAATCGGTGCCCACCAGGGTGTCCGGGTACCAGACCCCGTCTTTCTCCATGACGCCCCGGGCCAGGTATTCCATGTTCACCTGGTGCACGATGCCCACGCCGGGCGGCACGACCTTGAAGGTGTCGAAGGCCTGCATGCCCCACTTGAGGAACTGGTAGCGCTCCCGGTTGCGCTGGAATTCGATCTCCATGTTTCGCTGCAGGGCGTCGGGACGGCCGAACACGTCCACCTGCACCGAATGGTCCACCACCATCTCCACCGGGGCCAGGGGTTCCACCTTCTTGGGATCCCGACCCCGGCCCTGGGCGGCGGACCGCATGGCAGCCAGGTCGGCCAGCAGGGGCACGCCGGTGAAATCCTGCAGCAGGATGCGGGCCACCACGAAGGGGATCTCTTCCGTCCTTTCCCCGTTCGGCTGCCAGTTGGCCAGGTCGCGCACATGCCTTTCCGTGATCCGCGCCCCGTCATAATTGCGCAGTACGCTCTCCAGTACGATGCGGACGGACACCGGCAGGCGGGAGATGGGGCCGATGCCGGCCTTTTCCAGTTGGGGGAGGGAATAGAAGCTGGCGCTCTTCCCGTTGCCGGCGTCGAAGGTCTGGCGGGAGTCGAAAAGGGTGTGCATGAAGGGTGAGGATGACGATTGCGAGATTAGCAATTCTAACAAGCCGGTGGAGCTCAGGTCGGCAGAAATGGCCCAGCCCCCCAACGTCTTAGTGTGTAGGCTTTAAGAGGCATACCCATGGCCGGCCGAACCAAAAGGAAGGGACGAACTCTAACCGCCGGCAATAGAACGGATTCCCTCGAATTCAAGGGAATTCAACCGCTCAGAGCCAGGTCGGCAGCCCGGACGTTCATGCCCCTCGGTCCTGGCCCGCCTTTACAGCTTGACCGACGCAAGGAGCACCCATGGACTCTTCCACCGCAGCCGATAGTTCCCTGCCGCCCGTCGTCTTCGCCCTGCTGGGTGCCGGCGGCGATCTGGCCTGGCGCCTGGTGGTGCCGGCACTCTATGACCTGTACCGCGACGGCGGCCTGCCCCGGCAGTTTGCCTTGATCGGGTTGGACCGGAAGGCAGGCACGGGGGAGAGTCTGGCCGAGCGTTATCGGGATGGCATCGCCCAGTTTTCCCGGCAGGGGTTGGGCGACGAGGCCACCTGGCAGGCCTTCGCGGGGAACATCCAGAAACTGGCTTCGGACGTCGGAGGGGCCGGGACCGCCCTGGTGCCGGCCATCGCCAAACTGGCGCAGGAATGGGGCGAGCCGCCGATGAGCGTGTTCTATCTCGCCACCCCGCCCCGGCTCTTCGCGGCGGCCGCCGAGAGCTTGGCCGCGGCGGGCCTGGCGACGGACCCGGAGCGCTCCAGACTGGTGGTGGAAAAGCCTCTGGGCCGCGATCTGGCCAGCTTCCGAGCGCTGGATTCCGATCTCGCCGCCCATTTCAAGGAGGAGCAGATCTATCGCATGGATCATTTCCTGGGCAAGGAGACGGTCCAGTACATCCTCGCCCTGCGCTTCGCCAATCCCATCTTCGAACCCATCTGGGACCGCCGCTACATCGACCATGTGGCCATCACCGTGGCCGAGACCCTGGGGGTGGAACACCGGGCCGGCTATTACGAGGGTGCTGGTGCCCTGCGCGACATGGTCCAGAACCACCTGCTCCAGATCTTCAGCCTGGTGGCCATGGAGCCGCCCGCGCGCTTCGACGCCGACAACCTGCGCGACCGCAAGATGGACCTGCTCTCCGCCCTGCGTCCCGTCCCGCCCGAGGCGGTGGACGAATACGCTGCCCGGGGGCAGTACGGACCGGGCTGGATCCATGGCCGGCAACTGCCCGGCTATCGCGAGGAGGACGGGGTCGCGCCCGATTCCGGCACCGAGACCTATGCCGCCGTGAAACTGCTGGTGGACAACTGGCGCTGGCAGGACGTGCCGTTCTACTTGCGTACCGGCAAGCGAATGGCGGAAGACGCCTCGGAGGTCTCCATCCGGTTCCGCCCGGTGCCCCACCAGGCCTGGCCGGACAGCGCAGCCACCGACCACGGGCCGGTGCGCCTGGTGTTGCGCCTGCATCCGGACGAGGGCATGGACCTCAAGCTCAACCTGAAGATTCCGGGCACCCATTTCGCCCTCAAGCAGCAGGACCTGCGCTTCACCTATCGGGAGGCCTTCCACTCCGCCCCGCCCAAGCCCTACGAGACCCTGTTGGCGGCCGTGCTGAGCGGCGACCAGAGCCTGTTCATGCGTTCCGACCAGGTCGCGGCCGCCTGGGGGCTGCTGGACCCCATACTCCAGGCCTGGGCGGCACGGCCGGCGGATTTCCCCGATTACGCCGCCGGGAGCTGG
>JBJKSP010000342.1:0-3873 GCA_046703865.1 Thiobacillaceae bacterium | reverse complement strand
GTCGGCGGCGGTGTACTCTTCGTGCCCATCGTCGGCGGCTTCTTCCCGTTCCACCTGGATTTCGTGCGTGGTGGCGGGCTCATGGTCGCCCTGGCCAGCGCCCTGGCCGCCAGCCCCGGTCTGCTGCGGCTGGGCCTGGCGAGCCTGCGCCTGGCCCTGCCACTTTCCCTGCTGGTAGCGGCCAGCCAGATCGTCGGCGCCATGATCGGCCTGATCCTGCCTGCCGCCATTGCACAGACCTCCCTGGGCATCATCATCCTCGGCATCGTGGTCCTGATGCTCACCGCCAAGAAGGCTGACATCCCCGGCATCCAGAAGGCCGATGCATTGTCCGCCGCCCTGCGCATCAACGGTCTCTTCCACGACACGGCGCACAAACAGGACATCGAGTGGGTCGTGCACCGCACTCCGTTGACCTTCTTCACCTTCATCTTCATCGGCGTGCTGGCCGGCATGTTCGGCCTGGGGGCCGGCTGGGCCAACGTGCCCACCCTGAACCTGCTGATGGGCGTGCCGCTCAAAGTGGCGGCGGGCAGCAGCAGCCTGATCTTGTCGATGACTTCCTCGGCCGCCTGGGTCTACATCAACCAGGGTGCCATCCTGCCGATCATCGTGGTGCCGTCGGTCATCGGCATGATGATGGGCGCCATGATCGGTGTGCGGCTGCTCCGCGTGGTCAAGGCCTCGGTCATTCGTAAGATGGTCATTGCCATTCTGCTGTTTGCCGGTATCCGCGCCCTGCTCAAGGGGCTGGGTATCTGGGTCTAACCCAAGAGGAGAAGAATATGCCCAACACCAACAAATACGCTTCGGCCGAGCAACTGCGCTACGCCAGGATCATGAGCATAGGCGTGAAGATCGGTTTCGTCATCCTGGTCGTCAGCTTCATCCTATACATGTCCGGCGCTCTGAAGCCCCTGGTAGCGGTTTCTCAGATTCCGCATTATTGGGGCCTGTCCGCCGCCGAATATGCCAAGGCGACCGGCACGCCGACCGGCTGGGCCTGGGTCGTAGATGCCTTCAAGGGCGACATGATGAATTACGTCGGCATCGTCATCCTGGCCAGCGTACCCATCTTCAGCACCCTTGCCGTGCTGCCGATGCTCGCAAAAAGCGGCGAAAAAAAGGCACTGATCATCTCCATCCTGTTGATCTTGGTGCTGCTCGTGTCGGCCTCCAACATCCTGCACTGACCTCGTGAGTACATGCATGACTGCCCCATTCAAGCGCATCCTCCTCGCCACGGAAAGGACCGAATTCGATGTCGGCGCCGAACGTGTTGGCATCGGGCTCGCCGCCAAGTGCGGCCAACCCCTCTTTGCAGCAATGCCCCTGGTGAGCAACCCTCAATACCAGATCCTCGCCCCGGAACGCGCCGAGAAGGAGGAGGCCGAAGCCTCGGCCAGGCTGGACCAGTTGGAAGAGGCCGCCGCCGCCCAAGGCGTCGAGATCCACGGCATGATCCGGCTGGGCGAAGAGCCTTATCGTGAAATCGTCGACGAGGCCAAGATCCGCAAGGCGAGCCTGATTGTCATACGTCGCCGGGGCAAACGAGGCTTTCTTGCCAAGCTGGGTCTCGGCGAAATGGTCCAGGCCGTGATCAGCCACACCGATTGCGATGTCCTGTCCGTGCCGCGTTCCGCCGAGCTTTGGTCCCAAGGCATATTGCTTGCCACGGACGGTTCACCCCACAGCGAGCGCGCCACCTCCGTGGCAGCGGCGCTGGCGCTTTATTGCGGCCTGCCCCTCACCGTTATCTCGGTGGCGGAACAAAAAGAGGGACAGGGCGAGAACGGGGGCCCCGCCCAGGCCAACGTGGACCGGGCGCTCGCGGCGGTGCGAGCCGCCGGCGCCGAAGCGACCGGACACGTCGCCACCGGCCGCAAGCCCTTTGAAGCCATACTCGCCGAGGCAGAGCAAATGCATGCCGATCTGATCGTCATTGGCCGACGCGGCCTCAACCGGATGAAACGGCTGATGGTCGGCAGCACCTCCGAGAGGGTGGCAGGCTTAGCCAACAGCGCGGTGCTGATCGTCCAGCAAGACGCGACCTGATCCTCTCCCAGTAATACAAAACCCCTGGCCTATCCGCTGCGGCACATTCAGGCCGGTGCCGCCACCTTGGGCAGCCGGTGCAAGGCCGCCTCGATCTCGTGCTCGGGGTAGACGTAGTCCTGGAGCTTGCCGGCGAAATAGGCGTCGTAGGCCGCCATGTCGAAGTGGCCATGGCCGGAGAGGTTGAAGAACAACACCTGGGGCTCACCGGTTTCCTTGCAGCGCAGGGCCTCGTCGATGGTGGTTCGGATGGCGTGACAGGACTCGGGGGCGGGAATGATGCCCTCGGCTTGGGCGAAGGTGACCCCGGCCTCGAAGGTGGCGAGCTGGGGTACGGCCACCGCCTCGATAAGTCCCTCGTGGTAGAGCTGGGACACCAGGGGAGAGTCGCCGTGGTAGCGCAGTCCCCCGGCGTGGATGCCTGGCGGCACGAAATCGTGACCCAGGGTGTACATGAGCATGAGCGGCGTCAGGCCCACCGTATCCCCGAAGTCGTAAGCGTAATGGCCCTTGGTCAGAGTGGGGCAGGAGGTGGGTTCGGCCGCCACCAGGCGCAGGTTCTTTGCCTTGGCGTCGCCGGCGGCCTTGTCGGCGAAGAAGGGGTAGGCAGCACCGGCGAAGTTGGAGCCGCCGCCGCAACAGGCGATGACCACGTCCGGGTACTCGCCGATCTTCTCGAACTGCTTCTTGGCCTCCAGGCCGATGACGCTCTGGTGCAGGCAGACGTGGTTCAGGACCGAGCCCAGGGAGTAGTTGGTGTCGGGGCGGGAGGCGGCCTCCTCCACGGCCTCGGAGATGGCGATGCCCAGGCTGCCGGGGGAGTTCGGGTCCTCGGCCAGGATCTTGCGGCCGGACTGGGTCATGTCGGTTGGCGAGGCGAACACCTCGGCGCCCCACGTCTGCATCATGGAGCGGCGGAAGGGCTTCTGCTGGTAGGAGACCTTCACCATGTAGACCCGCACCTCGATGCCGAACATCTGGCCCACCAAGGCAAGGCTCGATCCCCACTGGCCTGCGCCGGTCTCGGTGGACAGGCGCTTGATGCCCGCCTGCTGGTTGTACCAGGCCTGGGGCAGGGCCGTGTTGGGCTTGTGGGAGCCGGCCGGCGAGACGCCTTCGTACTTGTAGTAGATCCTGGCGGGGGTGCCCAGGGCCTGTTCCAGGCGGTGGGCGCGAAACATGGGGGAGGGGCGCCACATGCGGTAGGCCTCGCGCACCGGTTCCGGGATGGGGATCCAGCGCTCGGTGGAGACCTCCTGCTCGATGAGGGCCATGGGGAAGATGGCGGTCAGGGCCTCCGGGCCGATGGGCTTGCCGTCCGGCCCCAAAGGCGGGGCGGGTCGGTTGGGCATGTCCGCCACCACGTTGTACCAGTGGGTGGGGATGTCTTTCTCTTCCAGCAGGATCTTGGTCTCGGACATATCGAACTCCGTCGGGTCAAGGACAACGCAGAAGGCTGATGCTAACCGACGCGGGGCGCGTTAGAAATACTCGGCGCAGCCCCGGGTTACTAAAAATGGGAGGGCCGGCCCGGCGGCGGATGCGGCCGTACGCCCGGCAATCATCGGTTGGCGCCGGAGATGTGCATTTCGATTTTGGAGTGCGGGTCGAGAGAACCGGAAAATGTTTGTCCCTGGAGAGGTACAAAGCGACCCCATTCAGGCCCTATACTTGCCACTTCGTTCCTGAAGGCCTATATGCCCGACCCAGACCTCACCGAACACACCCTGAGCTCCGAGACCGTTTACCGGGGCCGAATGCTGCATGCCAACCTCGATCGGGTGCGACTCCCGGATGGCAAGGAAACCACCCCGCAGT
>JBJKSP010000341.1:0-6797 GCA_046703865.1 Thiobacillaceae bacterium | reverse complement strand
CCCATGGTCAGTTCGTAGACCGCTGTCTCCATATTGTTGTACTTGTAGAACAGGACCTCGCCCTGTTCGGTCAGTTTGAGCCGGCCGCGAACCGTACCCGGGGGCTGGGCCAGGATCCCCTCATGGGTGGGGCCCCCGCCCCGGTCCAGGGTGCCGCCGCGGCCGTGGAACAGGCGGCACGGGATGCCTTCGGCATCCGAGAGCGCCATGATCTTTTTCTGGGCCTCGTACAGGTTCCAGGCCGAGGCCAGGATGCCGCCGTCCTTGCAGGAATCGGAATAGCCCAGCATGACCTCCTGGTCCTGGCCGTATGCCGCGAGCAATTCGCGGTATACCGGCAGCTGGTAGAGCCGGGTCAGGACCTCCTGTGCCCCAGAGAGGTCGCCGATGGTCTCGAACAGGGGGGAGACGCCGATATGACAGTACCATTTGCCGCTTAGACGTCCGGCCAATCCGGCCTGGGTGGCCAGCAGCAGCACCTCCATGACGTGGCTGGCGCTGTGGGTCATGGAGATCACGTAGCGGCCGAAACACTCCGGGCCCAGGCTGCGCTGGGCGTGGGCGATGGCGTGGAACACCCGCAGGGTTTCCCAGGCCTCCTCGCTGAGCCGGCCCGGGTCGAAGAGCAGGGCGTTGGGATTGGTGACGGCATCGGCCAGCAGATCCAGCCGCTCGTCCTCGCCCAGGGCGGCGTAGTCCACGTCCAGGGCGAGTCTAAGTATCTCGGCCACCGCCCGGCTGTGGCACGCTGATTCCTGGCGTACGTCAAGTTGCAGGAGATGGAAGCCGAAAGTCTCCGCCAGGCGGATCAGATCGGTGACGTCTTGACTGGCCACGTCGGCATCGCCGTGGCTCACCAGGGAGTCCCGGATCAGGATGAGGTCCTGGAGGAAGGCGCCGGCACTCGCATAACCGGGTTCCTCGGAACTGATGTCCGTCCCTTCCAGCGCCCGACGGGTCAATTCCTCGTTTCGCCGCATGCGCCGGCGCATGACCTCCAGTTTGTGTCGGTAGGGCTCCTGGCGATAGCGGAAGGACTGCAAGCCATAAATCGCCTCGCCGATCCGGGCATCCTCCTCCAGGCTCGCCTGGAACGCTGCCGAGGGCTGGCATAGCCGGGTGGAATAGGACAGGCGGTCGGTCAGCTGCTCCAGTCGGCGGAGGTACTCCTGATAGGCGGTCCGGGCCTGCATGAGCCAGGCCTGGGCCGTGACCTCGGCGGTCACGAAGGGATTGCCGTCCCGGTCACCGCCGATCCAGGAGCCGAAGCGCATGACGCTTTTCACCTTGAACCGGCGGGCCACGGCTTCGCCGTACACGTCCTGCAGGGACCTGTCGAGGTTGCGGTGGACCTGCACCACCGCCTGGAACAGGGACAGGGGGAAATAGGAGAGCCCGGTGCGGATCTCGTCGTACACGTCCAGCCTGCCGGCACGCACCTCGTCGGTTTTCCACAGGATGCGGATCTGGCTGGTGAGCCGCTCCATGGTCTCTTTCTTGTACATGCCGCGCAAACGCGGGTCGTCCAGGTCCTGGATGGAGAGGAAGATGTTGCGCAGGGTACCCTTGATGGTCCGGCGCTTGGCCTCGGAAGGGTGGGCCGTGATGACCGGGAGATAGCAGAGCCTGTCCAGCAGGGTTTGAAGTTCGGCGGGGCTCACACCACGATCTCTCAGCTCGATCAGGGTATCGTGGAAGGAGCCGGGCCACATGTGCTTCTCGCGCTGGACTGCGCGGCGCCTGTCGCGCAAGGCGATGGTTTCCTCGGCCAGGTTGAGCAGGCTGAAGTAGATGTTGAAGGCCCGCACGATCTGGCCCATGTCCTCCGATGCCAGCTCCTCGATGATCCGCACCAGCTCCCGGCGCCGGGACGGCGCGTTCCGCAGGCGCAACGAAATGAAGCCCAGACGCAGTTCGCGCAGGGTTTCATAGACGTGCCGTTTCATCTGGCCCTTCAGCACCTTGCTCAACAGCAGGCTCAGCAGGCGCTCGCGGGCGTGCAATTCCTTTTCGTGGATGAGGGAGAACATGGCAGTATCCAAGCGGTGACGCCTGGATACTGCCATGGATGGGGAAGGAGGGGCAGATGCCCCTCCTCGGGCCGATGCGGCCGGGTTAGCCCTGGACCTTGGAGACCATGTAGTCCACGGCCGCCTTCACGTCGGCGTCCGACAGCTCGGGATGGCCGCCCTTGGGCGGCATGGTGCCGGCCTTGCCGGTGAAGCCTTCGAGGGCGTGCTTGTAAAGCGTGTCCTTGCCCTTGGCGACGTGCGACGCCCATGCCTTCTTGTCCCCGAACTTGGGCGCCCCTGCCACGCCGGTGCCGTGGCAGGCGCTGCACACGGTGGTGTATACGTGTTCGCCCGTGTCCGCGGCGGCGGCCATCCCTCCACTGGCCGGGGCCGGTGCCATCGCCCCGCCAGCCGGGGCCATCTCGCCACCCGCCTGCGGTGCGGGTGCTTCGGCCTGGGGCGCCATCGGCGCGGGTGTGGCGGACTCTTGCTTCTTGCTGCAGGCGCCCAGCATGAGGGCGAGCATGACGGGAATGACGAGCTTGTACATCTGACGTTCTCCTCTGGACAAAGGCCACGGGCGGGCCGAAATTATTCTCATTTGGCAAAGCATAAGAGAAATGGGCGTGTGGAGAAAGAGTTTATGATCCCCGCATCGATCCGAGGACCGGGCCGGCCGGTTTCATCAGGGTTAGGGGGCAAAAAGGGGCGGCAGGGGATATGTCCGGACTCCTGAATCAGAAATCCGGACCACCCCTGCCTAGGCTTGTGGGCCTTGGCTAATCGCGGTTTGGCCCGCGTGAAGTGCACTAGTAATGCCCGGTTCCCGCCTTCGGGCACTCCCCCTCACAATCACCCACCCTGACTCACCTGTAATTCATCTGGCAGCATCCGGGGCGATCCCCGCTCGATAACACCTGCGCAGGCCCTTCGAACCCGGTCCGTTGCAGCGGGGCACCCGTGACGCTACCCATGTTCTTAAAAAGATCGGCTACCGCCTATGCAATCCGTTAGCAGGCTACGTGCCAAATCCTAACAACATGATTTACGGCGATATCACCACCCCGCTTGAACCGATTTCGGGAATCGCAGTCGCCGTGCGGCGACTGTTTCCGGACGTACGATCCCAACAGCTTGATAAACCGCGGGTTTCATTGTCGCCAATAGACGACATGCTCGATTCTCGGCGGTCTCCGGCGCGGTCGGTCGTGACAGTGTCAGGCCAGTCGGGGCGAGTGTATCCTTGAAGGAACAAAGCGCCGACGGGTCCGTCATTGATGCGTTTGTATCCGACGCGACTCCAGGATCGGGAAGCCGGACAGTGGGATGCCTGCCGGGTGTCGGATGTGGAGCGGGTTGAGCCTCTGTGACAAGCGGTATACCCTGGGTCGGTTATCCCAAGGGCACGCGAATCGCGTGCATGGTCGCCCGGTGCGTCAAGGGGTCATTAATCGCATCCGAATCCAATGGCTAGCGGGATGCCAAAATGCCGCCGTCCTGCTACCCTTAAAGGCGATTAAGCGTTTACTAATATAGGAGACTCAAACATGCTGCGTGCGCTTGTCGCCTTGATCCTTGCCGGCCTGTGCAGTACGGCCCTGGCAACTGATTCATCCGAGGCCGTGCCTTATACGGCGCTTGAACACAGAATCGCCATCAGCGTGGCCCCGGAGGAGCGCAATCAGGTGCTTTACGAGATGCGCGAATTCCTGCACGACCTCTACAACATCAACGTGGCCCTTTCGGAACACGATATGAAGGGCGTTGCGATCTCGGCCAGACCCTTGAGCAGGATCCTGGACGGATTCCCTCCGGACCTGCGCGCAAGGTTGCCCGAGACCTTCCTTGAGATCGCCAATGGCCAGCGGGAGATCTTCCAGGCGATCGAGCGTGATGCCAAGGCCAAGGGTGACATCCACCATACCCTGAGCCAGATGGCCGAGGCCATGACCTATTGTTCCGGCTGCCACGACACCTACCGCTTCCAGCCGACCCGGCTGGGAACCGTACGGTGAGCCCCATCCCCCACGGCGGGGGGTGACCGGACCGTACCAGGCGGTCCCGGACTACAAAATCGGGGCCTGCGAGCGGTCGGGTAGGTGGATACTGCATGCAGACGCGGGCTTCAGCCCGCGATCGCAATCCTCGGATAGGCTCAGCAAGCCAGAAGGCTGCTCCGGTCGGATATTGTGTCGTCGGATCGGTAATCCAGCACCCGTCCCAGGCAAATCCCAGTCCTCCGCGGCATTCATATCCTGTCGGCGTGGCATACCTGTTCACAGCTCGCCACGCCGCCATTCCGCTCTCTGATTCTCCGGGTTAAAGGGACCGGGTACTCCGGTCGATAAAGAAGGCAGTTACCAGCCCTCACGTATAGAAACGACGTGGGATTTGAATGACGGAAGTCAACCGCTGCTTTCCCCCGGATTCGGCGGGTATGGCTGACCCGGAGATTCGTCGGTTTTCGTGCCTGGTCCCTGCGCCCATGACGAACGTCCCTTGTACAGGCCCATTGCGGGTCTATCACCTGAGCCCACTGCGCAAGGCCATATTGCTGGGCGTGTGGGTCCTGTTTGTCCTGCCCCTGGTCGTCGTCGGCGTCTGGGCGCAGGACCCCGCCGCACTGGCCACAGGCGTGCTGACCGGGGCGATCCTGGCGGCCGTCTTCATCCCCGCGGCCTGGTGGTTTCCCCGACTGGCCCTGAGCGAGGAGGGCGTCTCCCGCTGCAACGTCGGCTATCGCCTTGCCACCTCCTGGGACAACGTCGCCGAACTGCGGCTTACACGCGGTTCCGAGGGCTTCGTCCTGCGTCGGGCCATGGACGATGCGGGAGCACGCAGGTTTGCAGTCGCCGCGGCTTCCGTCCGCATCCTGCCCGGCGCCTTCCGGCTCTATCCCGGCGACGTGCTGGAACTCATCGCGGACCGGCGCTTCATTCCCCTGGAGTCCTTCGCCTACTGGTGGAAGCACGGCGACCTGGGGCTGGAGATCGCCCGTCATGCGCCCTGGCTGGCCGTCCCTGGCACGGGGACGGTTCCCGATTCCCTGTCACCACAGGAGACACGGCAATGAAGAAATCCCTGCTCGGTCTGATCATCCTGGTCGCCGTCTTCGCGCTCATCGGCATGTTTGAGGAGGATACGCCCAACGACGGGCGTGAAGCCCCGTCCGGGAACGCCATGGCCGCTTGGCACAAGCTGACCACCGGAGAGGGGCAGGCAGGGATGAGGGCGGCGTCGCGGCCCCACATCCGTTACGTCCGCTGGAGCGATCCCCAGGGGCTGTTCAGCGCCGAGGTGCCCCGTGGCTGGCGGGTCGAGGGGCAGGTCAACCCTCAGGGCCTGGACAAGGGTGCCTTCATGATCCAGGGATTTTCCCCGGACGGCCGCTCCATGTTCTCCTTCGCCCACAACTGGCTGTGGTTCATGGAATACCAGTACGGACCCTACCGCCCCGGCGCTGCCACGCTGGAAAGCTTCGTGGTGCCCAAGCTTCCCGAGAATGTGCCCCAGATGCGTCTGCGTGACGTGCGCATCGTCTACCGCGGCGCCGACAGGCATTCCCAGTTGACCAACCCCACCACGGGGATGGCGCTCCGGGCGGACCAGGGCACCCTGGGCCTTCTGGCCATGAGGGCGGGCGGCGAGGTGCTGGCGGGCACGCTCACGGGCGAGACCCTCTACATCCCCACGCCAGGCAGCCCGGGCCTGTGGGGCCTGCGCATCTTCTCGGGCGGCATCGCCCCCGCCACATCCGGGGACCAAGCCGGCATCCAGGAGATCCAGATGCACCTGGTTCAGACCCTGAAACTGTCTCAGGAATTCAGGCAGGCGTGGGCCAATGCCCATCGGCACACCATGGAGAACATGCGTCAGTACAGCCGTGACATGGGGCGGGTGTTCGACAGCTACCTGGCCTCCGCCGGCCGCAGCAACGCCGGCAACCGAAAGGACCCCATGGAGGGTTGGGCCGAGATGATGCGGGAGGGACACTACGAGCACAACGAAGAGACGGGGGAGGAATACTGGGTGGGCAACAACGACCGCTACTGGTGGACCGACGACCGCGGCGACGTGGTCGGCAACAATACCGGAGCGCCCCCCGCCAACGACGAGAACTGGCATGTACTGACCCGCTGAAGGCGGGTGCGGCGCCGGGCGTTCCGGGCTGCGGGTCGCGGGTGGTTCCACCCTGCGTGCCGTGGCTGGGCCCACAGGCCTGGCGCCCAAGCCGGGTCCTTGTCATGCGAATTGCTGGAGCACTTGCAATAGTTCGCTCAGGCTTTTTACCAGCTGGCCATGCCCTTCGTGAATATAGATCCCGAACTGAGCAATCAAGGAGTATGCAAAGGCGAATTGGGCCAGGGCGTAACCGGCAATGGTGAACTGGCTGAGACTGACAAGCCCTATTCCGAATTGGGATATTGTGAAGATGCCGCCGGCAAACTGGCCAATCGCAACAACACCTCTTGCCGGTACAGGTACGCGGTTAGGGCGAAACTTGAAGGAAATATGGAGCAGAGGCAATCCGAGAAACGTGGCTTCGGTCTTGTATTCAAAACCCCGTCCATCCCATTTCTCCCTTGCAGGGAACGGGGCGCTACAGTTCGGACAGGCCGTGGCCTGCTCGGATACTTCATGCTTGCATTCTCGACAAGGTTTCATGTTGTAGTGCTCTAGCGACCAAGCTCACCCCGACCAAAGCCGCGTAGTGGGTTTGGTCGGGTGGAGCGCATGGTTAGCCCACTACGTCCTATCTGCATTGGTGAAATCATCCACTTGAGG
>JBJKSP010000340.1:0-2965 GCA_046703865.1 Thiobacillaceae bacterium | reverse complement strand
GTCCAGGACTGGTTCCCTGCCGGTCCCCAGGCACAAAAGGTATCCGTGCAGGACCCGGTCCGGGCCGTTTCGGACCCGGCCTCTACCTCTACCCCCGCCGCGTCCAAGCCCTGGAAGTTCAGCCTGTCGCGCTTCGACCTGAACGGCATCCGTCTGGCCCTCACCGACGCCACCTTCGCCACGCCCCTGGCCGTGGATATCGCCAATCTCCACCTCGGTTGCCAGGCGAACGTGACTGTGGGCAAGGGCCGGCCCCAGGTGGGGCTGGACGACATCGCCGCGGACATTTCGGGCGTCCGTCTCGCCTCCGGTACCCGGCCGCCCATGCTGGTCTTGGGCGGGGTCTCCCTCTCGGGGGGCAGATTCGACCTGGCCGCCAGACACGCGGAGGCCGATCGTCTGAGCCTGCTCAACGGTGAGATCGACCTGGAGCGGGATGCCCAGGGACGGATCGCCCAGCTGGCGGCCCTGCGGCCCGTTGCCACGGAGAAGCCGCAGGCCGCGGACAAGCCCCGGCCGTCCGGGCGGCACGATGCCTGGACCTATGACTTGAAGCATGCCGAACTGGCCGGTTTCCGGGTGGCGGTGCAGGACCGATCCGTGGCACCGGCGGCAAGGCTGACCCTGGACCACATCCGCCTCAGCGCCGACGGCCTGAGCCAGAACCTGAAGGCGCCGGTTCCCGTGCAACTGGCCCTGCGCGTCAAGGAAGGCGGACGGCTGGAGGCCAGGGGCAGGCTGATCCCCGCCGGCCCCAGGCTGGATGCGCGCCTGAAGCTCTCGGGTTTGCGCCTCACTCCGGCCCAGCCCTATCTGGGCCAGGCCGCCAATCTCACCCTGGTGTCCGGCGCGGCCTCGAGCGCCGGCCGGCTGCGTTACGGCAAGGGGGTAAGCTACGACGGCGGCGTCCGGGTCAACGACCTGCTGGTGAACGAGGCGGGTACGGACAACCGTTTCCTGGCTTGGCACGCTCTCGCCACGGATGACCTGCACGTGGATGCCCGGGGCCTGAACATCGGCGAGCTGAGGGTGGACGGACCGGGGGCCAAGATCGTCATCTACAAGGACAAGAGCACCAACCTGAAACGCATCCTCAAGACCCCCCCGGACCACCCCGTACCGGAGGGGGCGGCGAACACCCAAAAGCAGGCGGCGGCCCCGGACACGGTCAGGAGCCCGGCGGGCATGGACGAAGCCGCGGGCCATGTCCCCCGGGACCAGGCCGCAACCCGGGATGATCCTCCCGCCAAGGCCAGCGGCTTCCAGGTCAATATCGGCCGGGTGCGCGTGGATAAAGGGCAACTGGACTACGCCGACCTGTCCCTGGCGTTGCCTTTCGGCACCCGCATCCACGGCGTCAAGGGGGACATCGTGGACATCGGTTCCAAGCCGGGATCGGCGGCCCGGCTCGAGCTCAACGGAAACGTGGATGAATACGGCCTGGCCCGTGCCTCCGGCCGGATCGACCTGTTCGATCCCACGGCCTTTACCGACGTCAAGCTGGCCTTCCGCAACGTGGAGATGACCCGCCTCACGCCCTATACCGCCACCTTCGCCGGCTACAAGATCGCCTCGGGCAAGCTGTCCATGGACCTGGAATACAAGATCAAGGCGCGCCAACTGGAGGGCAACAACCGCATCGTCATGGACCGGATGACCCTGGGCGAGCGGGTGGAAGGCCCCGACATCAAGCATCTGCCCCTGGAGCTGGCCGTCGCCCTGCTCAAGGACAGCGACGGCAAGATCGACCTGGGCCTGCCGGTATCCGGCAGCCTGGACAATCCCCAGTTCAGTTTCGGGGGCATCATCTGGAAGGCCATCACCAACGTGATCGGCAAGATCGTCACAGCGCCGTTCCGCGCCCTGGGCGCCCTGCTGGGCATCAGTGGTGACAAGCTGGAAAAGGTGGCCTTCGACGCGGGCGGGGCGGGCCTGCTGCCGCCGGAACAAGAAAAGCTGAAGTCCCTGTCCCAGGCGCTGGCCAAGCGGCCCGGCCTCGCCCTGACCGTGCGGCCCGCATACGACCCGGAGGCCGACCGGACGGCCCTCATGGAACTCGGGCTGCGTCGCGCCGTGGCGATCCAGATGGGCCAGAAGCTGCAGCCGGATGAAAACCCCGGTCCGGTCCCGATGCACCAACCCAAGGTTCACCAGGCCCTGGAGGCGCTCTACGCCAGGCGATTCGGGGCTGAGGCCCTGGCCACGCTGCAGGCCAAGTATCGCCAGGCCAACCCGGAGCAAAAGACCGAAACCGGCGTGGGCAAGCTGTTTTCCCATCTGGCGGACCTGTTCAAGACAAAACCCCCGCCCCTGACCGAGGAGGAGCTTGCCCGGTTGAAAGGCGCCGATCTGTACGCCTTGCTCTACCAGCGTCTGCTTGCCGGTGAAACGGTGGGGGACGACAGGCTCGTGGACCTGGCTGCACGGCGTGGCCAGGCCATCGTCGATGCATTGACGGCCGCGGGCGTGGCCGGGGATCGACTCCAGGTCGAGGCACCGGAGAAGGTATCGGGCAAGGCCGGGGAAGTCATGGTCAAACTGAGCCTGGGTGCCCGGCGCAAGCCCGCCCAGCCCCCCCAGGTCCCCGGTCCCGCCGTCGCCAATTAAGATGCGCAAGGGCCCGCGTGCACCCCGGGCCGTGGGGCTGGGGTATATTCATCGGCCTGTCACACGAGGTTGTGATACTTGAAACCTTTCATGCGCGATACGCACCCTCCAACGGCATGCGGCCCGACGGGCCGATACGATCTCGATGTGGCCACCCGCAAGGATGAGGACGCCCCAACCACCGTGGCCGGGGCGCCCGCTCACGGTTGTCCCGATCCGCGACACCGGGGCTGACATGCAGGAATACAACACCCTGGCGGCCATCGATCTGGGATCCAACTCCTTCCACCTCCAGGTGGGCAGGGTGGAAGACGACCAGCTCTTCTATCTGGATGCATTCAAGGAATCGGTGCGGCTG
>JBJKSP010000339.1:0-4646 GCA_046703865.1 Thiobacillaceae bacterium | reverse complement strand
TAGCGACAGTGGTGCAGCGGCCTCGCGGAGGGCGACGGCGCGGCGCCGCTGATGCCCGTGGCCCAGGCCGGATTCCCCCAGGGGAAGGCCGAGGCGTTGGACCCTGCCTGGATGGACCCGGGAGAGGGGCCCGAACCCCATGTCCTGCACGACGTTCAAAGCGCCGCCAGACCCAAGGGCCTGCGGAAGCAGGCGCTGGGCTGGGGCTGCCGCAGCATCCTGGCCGCACCCATGTGGGCGGGCGAGCGCCGTATCGGCGTGCTAGTGATCACGTCAGCGGAAGCCGAGTCCTTCCCGCCGGAAGAGGTCCTGCTCTGGAAAAACCTCTCGACCAGCCTGGGTGTGATGCTGTCGCTGGCGCCGGCTAGACCCGCGGAGGGCACATGACAGACGACCGCGATAATGGAACACCGGAATTGGCCCGGCTGCGACGCCGGGCCGAGGCGCTGACCCGGCGGCAACCGGCCGGGGAACGCGACCTGTCCGGACTGACGACCGACGAGACCCAACGCCTGGTCCATGATCTGGACGTGCACCGGATCGAACTGGAGATGCAGAACGATGAGCTGCGTCATACCCAGGCGGCACTGGAGGCGGCCCGGGACCGCTACTCCGAGCTCTTCGACCTGGCACCGACGGGCTATTTCAGCCTGGACGCCAAAGGCCGCATCCTGGAAGTGAATCTCGTCGGCGCCGAGCTTCTGGGTGTGGGGCGGCAGCTTCTCGCGGAAAGGAAACTGCAGGAGTTCGTCGCCGCGAGACACCAGGACCGCTTTTTCAGCCTGCTGCGGAACAGCTTCAGGTATCCGGGACGTGAACGTTGCGAGCTGGAGATGGAACGCACGGACGGATCCCGGTTCTTTGCCCACATGGAGACTGCCGTCGCGCGGGAGGACGACGGCGGACAGGCCGACCAGTGCCTGGCCGCCATCGTGGACATCACCGAGCGCAGGCAGGCCGAAGAGGCGCTGCGCGAAGCCGACCGTCGCAAGGATGAATTCCTGGCGGTCCTGGCCCACGAACTGCGCAATCCCCTGGCCCCGATCCGCAACGCCGTGGCCATCCTCAAACTCAAGGGCACGTCCGATCCCACCCTGCAAATGGCGCAGGACATGATCGACCGTCAGTTGAAGCACATGGTGAGGCTCATCGACGACCTCATGGACGTGAGCCGAATCACCCGCGGACGTCTGCAGCTGCGCAGGGAACGCATCGAACTTGCTGCCGTGCTGGAACAGGCCCTGGAAGCGTCCAGGCCCCATATCGACGGCGCCGGGCACGCACTTACCATGACCCTGCCGCCCCATCCCATCCACCTGGTCGGAGACCCGGTGCGGCTGGCCCAGGTGTTTCTGAACCTGCTCAATAACGCCTGCAAGTACACCGAGCGGGGGGGCAGCATCCGTCTGCACGCGGAGCGGGACGGACAGCACGTGGTGGTGAGAGTCACTGACACGGGTATCGGCATCCCTCCCGAACACCTGCCCGGCCTGTTCGAGATGTTCTCCCAGGCGGGAGCCGACTCGGAGCGCTCCCAGGGCGGACTCGGCATCGGCCTCTCCCTGGCGCGGGGCCTGGTTCAGATGCATGGCGGCAGCATCGAGGCCCGAAGCGAGGGCCAGGGTGCCGGGAGCGAGTTCATCGTGCGGCTGCCCGTGCTCACGGAGATGACCGCACCGGAGCCATCGCCGGCCGACAGGCCCGACGCGACAGAGGCGGCAATGACGCGCCGCATCCTGGTGGTGGACGACAATGCGGACATCGTCGAATCGCTCGCCATGATCCTGCGGCTTCGGGGCAACGAGGTGGAGACCGCCCGCAATGGCCTGGAGGCGGTCGAGATGGCGGAGCGCGTCAGGCCCGAGGTGGTGCTTCTGGACCTGGGCATGCCCAAGCTGGACGGTTACGCTGCCTGCCGGCGCATCCGGGAGCAGCCCTGGGGTGCGGACATGGTCATCATCGCCCTGACCGGCCTGGGTCAGGACGACGACCGCCGCAACGCCCAGGAGGCCGGGTTCGACGACCACCTGGTCAAGCCGGTCGATCCGTCCGTCCTCCTGGAGCTGTTGGCCGGGGTGAACTGATCTCCCCGGCCCCCGGCAGGTCCGCGGGGTGGCGCATCCTTGTACCGTGCGAGATCGGTCCCATCCGCCATCCGAACATCATCGAAAAGGCCTGGCACAGACCATGGCGGCCAAACCGCCTTCCGCACTCCACCACTTGGAAAGCATCCGGGAAAGCCTGCGGGGCCGGGTACCTGCCGTCTTCCTCGACTACGACGGCACCCTCACCCCCGTCGTGGCACGGCCCGAAGCGGCGGCCCTGGACGGGGGGATGCGCGCCTGTCTGGCCCGGCTCGCCCGGCTGTGCCCGGTGGCGGTGATGAGCGGGCGCGACCTGGCCGATCTGCGGACGCGTGTGGGCCTCCCCCAGGTCTTCTATGCCGGCTGCCACGGCTTCGAGATCGAGGGGCCGGGCTGGCGCTACGAGCATCCCCCGGGCGTGGCCGTGCTGCCCACCCTGGAAGCGGCCGCGGCGGAACTGGCAGAGCTTCTGGCCGGAATCGCCGGCGTGCGGGTGGAACGCAAGCGCTTCGCCATCGCCGTGCACTTCCGCGAGATGGACGAGGCCGACCTGTCTGCCCTGGGACGGGCCGTGGACCGGGTGTCGGGCCGGCACCCGACGCTGCGCATGAGGCAGGGGAAGAAGATCGCCGAGTTGCTGCCGGATGTGCCCTGGCACAAGGGCGCCGCCCTGGGCTGGCTGCTGGCGCGCCTGGGCCTGGACCGGCCGGAAGCGATGCCCATCTGCCTGGGCGACGACGTCACGGACGAGGACGCCTTCGAGGCCGTGGCCGCCGGCGGGCTGGGCATCGTCGTGCTCGATGCGCCGAGACCCACCGCCGCCCGTTACCGCCTGGCGGGACCGGAGCAGGTACGTCGGTTCCTGGAAACCCTGACCGGCTGGATCGAAGACGGCAGGTGAACGCCAGGCCCGGAACGAAGCATTGCCCCGCTGGTCCACTGGTCAACATAAAAGCGTATCCTCGCCTAGCGAGAGAAGGAGGAACCGATGCACGAAAACCCATTACTCCAGCTCATCGGGCATGGCCAAAGCTACTGGATCGACAACCTCATGCGGCGCATGATCGCCGGCGGCGGCCTGGCGCGTCGCGCCCGGGATGAGGACCTCCGTGGGGTCACCTCGAACCCGAGCATCTTCCACAAGGCGATCACCGGCAGCCCCGATTATGACGAGCAGATCCGGCGTGCCTTCTCGGCTGGCGGCACGGCCCAGCAGGTCTACGAGGCCCTGGTGGTCACCGACGTGCGAGATGCCTGCGACGCCCTGCGTCCCGTCTACGACCGGACCGAAGGCGACGACGGCTACGTCAGCCTGGAGGTCTCGCCCCATCTCGCCCACGACACCGAGGCCACCGTGGCCGAGGCCCGGCGGCTCAACCGGGCGGTGGAGCGCCCCAACCTGCTCATCAAGATCCCGGGCACGGCGGCCGGGGTGCCGGCGGTGGAGCAATGCCTGTACGAGGGCATCAACGTGAACGTCACCCTGCTGTTCGGCATCGATCACTACGAGGCCGTGGCCCAGGCCTACCTGCGAGCGCTGGAGCGGCGGTTGGAGGCGGGCAAGCTGGTGCGCAACGTCGCCTCGGTGGCGAGCTTCTTCCTGAGCCGAATCGACGTACTGGTGGACAGGCTGCTCACCCAACGCTTCGGCACGAGCCACGAAGCGGTGGCGCGAGAGCTGCTGGGCAAGGCCGCCATCGCCAACGCCAAGCTCGCCTACCGGCGCTTCCGGGCCATCCTGGCGAGCGAGCGCTGGCGGGCACTGGCCGCCAAGGATGCACGGGTGCAGCGCATGCTCTGGGCCAGCACCAGCACCAAGAACCCCGCCTACAGCGATGTCATGTATGTCGAGCCGCTGATCGGGCCGCACACCGTCAACACCCTGCCCGACGAGACCATCGCAGCCTTCGCCGACCACGGCCGGGTGGCCACCACCATCGAAGAAGGCGTGGAGGAGGCGCAGGAGGTGATGGCGGGACTGGAGTCACTGGGCATCGACTTCGCCCAGGTCGCGGCGCAACTGGAAAACGAGGGCGTGCAGAAATTCATCGAACCCTATGACGCGCTGCTCAAGTCGCTGGAGCACAAGCGGCAGACGCTGCAGTCCCATAAAGACGCCGGCCAACTCCAAGACGTGGCGAACGCGTTGCGCCGGACGGTGCTGCGCATGACCACCCAGGCCGGTTCCGGACACCCCACCTCCTGCCTGTCCTGCGCCGAGATGATGGCGGCGCTGTTCTTCCACGAGATGCGCTGGGATCCGGGCGCCCCCCGGGCGCGCAACGTGGACAGCTTCATCCTCTCCAAGGGCCACGCCGCCCCCATCCTCTGGGCAGCCCTGTCCCTGGCGGGGGCCATCGAGGAGGACCCCATGACCCTGCGCCGGCTGGACAGCAGCCTGGAGGGCCATCCCACCCCGGCCAATCCCTGGGTCCGGGTGGCCACGGGCACGCTGGGGCAGGGCCTCGCCGCGGCCAACGCCCTCGCCCTGGCCAACGGGCTGGACGGCCGCGACGCCCGCGACTACGGCCTGATGGGCGACGGCGAGTGCTCAGAGGGCGC
>JBJKSP010000338.1:0-7392 GCA_046703865.1 Thiobacillaceae bacterium | reverse complement strand
ACGTGGGTTGGCATGGTATTGGCGTGTGAGCTGGTCGGTAATGCCGTCGATAGGGACAGGAAAGCCTCGGACACGCTGCATGTCTTTCGTGTCGGTTATCCGTCACCCGTGGGCAGTGCGGAAACAGCGGCCCGGGCTCTTTCCTTCATCATCATCTACTACTCCAAGCGGTTAGAGATCGGCCTTCGACCCCGTCAGGGGATGGCCGGCACGGCGACGGGAACGGGCAGGAACACGGGATAAGGAGACGTGGGTCGAGCCGGTGCCGGATAGCCCCCGTTGAAAGCGGCGGGCGTCATCCAGCTCTGCATGGCGGGACCGTAGCTCCTGGGGTTCGTCATGGCACCCGCCCAGGCGCCATACCATTGAGGGCTCATCGGTGCGCCGGCCAAGCTCATGAACCGGGGATCCAGCGGTGCGGCGGCCCAGCGCGCGTAGAGGCCCAGGTCCACTGCCTTCAGGGCCAGCTTGGTCATTCTGGGGTCCAACGGTGCCATCATCCAGCGCATGAACTTGCTCGGATCGGCCACGACCGAAGCCAACGCGCCGAAGAACTGGGGGTCCGCCAGGGCCTGGGACCAGGCCTTGGCTACTTCCGGGTCCAGGGTCCGCGCGTAGTTGGCGTAGGCGTGGGGGTCCATCAGGCTGGCCAGGGAACGCTTGTAGAGGTCCGGGTCCGTCATGGCGTTGAAGGCGGTCAGGAGGAAGCCCGGCTCGGTGACGGCGTTGAACGCGGCCATGAATTTCTTCGGATTCACCGCCATGTCCGCGTTGTGGGTGAAATCGGACAGGTACAGCACCCATTCCTTGTTGGTCTTGGGAAACTTTGCGTTTGTATCGGCGCCCGCGTCGGCGCTCACGCCGCCCGCCTGGGCCGGGGTCTGCGCGGCCATGGCCGCGGCGCTGCACGCCATGAGGGCGAGGGGGGCGAATAGACGGCTGGTTCTCATGTCGGTCTCCTGTCATCCGTGTGGGACGAATCATATCCTTGGTGCACCTCCAGGTGTTGCAGGAGGCTCGCCCGACGCGGGCAGGTTTTCGTGGGTATCGGCTTAGAAGTGGGGGATGGCCAGTTCCGTCGACTCCGGCAGTGCGATCCGGTCGTCTTTGCTGAACTGGTAGCCCCGGAACACGTGTTCCGCCGTGAGGAGGTGGTAGCTGCCGTCCTCCTTGCGGGTGGTGGTGTCCTTGAGCCGGTAGGTGTAGTGGCCGCAGGTCCAGATGTCGTAGTTGCGCATGTGGGTGCATAGACAGGTCTTGTCCCACACTTCGATCTTCTTGGCATCCGGGTGGGCGGCCACTTCGCGGTTGTAGGCATCTATGTAGGCGCAGCGGCCGTTGGCGTCCAGCAGGTAGCCGAAGGATTCGCAGTTGGGATAGGTGCCGGCGCCGATGCCCGGGCTGTTCTTGAGCATGCGCATGGGATAGCCGGTGGGGGAGATGCCGTTGACCTCGATGTCCGCCTCTTTGGCCTTGAGGTATTCCTGCTTCACGTCGCCGGGCAGGCCGCACTCTCGGGTGACGGTGAAGCGGGTGGCCACCTGCACGGCGGCAGTGCCGTGCTCCAGAAAGCGCACGGCGTCGCTGCCTGTGAAGACGCCGCCGGCGGCGATCAGGGGGATGTCCAGGTGCTCGGCCTCCAGCCAGGTGTGGATCTCCGCCACGATGGTGGCCAGGTCATACTTCATCCAGTCGTTCAGGCCGAAGCCCAGATGGCCGCCGGCCAGCGGACCTTCCACCACGATGTAGTCGGGCAGCCGTCCGGTGCGGGCATTCTTGCGCAGGAAAAGCTGCAGGGCGCGCAGGCTGGAAACGATGATGCCCAGCTTGGCATCCCTGAAACGGGGGTGGTCCTCCATGAGGGCGAAGGAGCCCAGGTGCAGGCCTGCGGCCAAGGTGATGCCGTCGATGCCGGCGTCCAGGGCCGAGGTCAGGCGGACCCGCAGGGTCTCCCTGGGCGCATTCATGGTCAGCTTTTCCATGCAGTTGATGAAGATCAGCCCGTCGCCTTCCTTGGCCTCCATGGTGCGGCCGACGTGCAGGCGCGTGGCCTCCTCCAGGTGGGCCAGGTGGAACTTGACCGCCGACTTGTCGACGTTCTTGACGTTGTACTTGAATTGCTTGAGCTTGTGCTTGACGAAGCCGGTGTCGTAGCGTCGGTCGGACACAGTGGGCACCATGGCATCCGAAATGTGGCCGATACCCCCCAGCCGGGCGGCCTCCAGGGCGAGCATGGAAGTGGAAATGTCCACCCCCATGCCACCGATCACGATGGGGACCAGTTCCTTGTCGCCGAGGCGAAGGCGGAAATCATCCACGCATTTCATGATGAACCTTGGATAGATGGCCAGGGAGTTTGGACCGCGAATTTGACGGGAACCGCGCGGGGTGCACGACCCTCCTTCGATGATGGGGAAGACGCTCCATGATCTCAATCGCGCCGGATGCCGGTCGGGAAAACGCGTTAATGTGGACCCGCATCTTCAGGTACGAGGTTGACATGATAAGCGCTTATGCTTGAGAACCACTAGCGGAGGTCGAGCATCTGTCCCCCGCCGACTGCGCTCGGCTCGGCACCGGCAGGGCCGGATCGTGGAAATTAAATATATCTTTCTGTTTTCGATTCATTTATTGAAAGGACCCTAAGTATGTACGGATTCAGCACGACCCTGGACATCCCGTTTCCCACCGCGGTTGAGAAGGTCACCGAGGCCCTGAAGAAGGAGGGCTTCGGTATACTCACCGACATCGACGTCCAGGCCACCATGAAGGCCAAGCTCAATGTCGACGGCCGCCCCTACCGCATCCTGGGCGCCTGCAACCCCCCACTGGCCCACCGAGCCATCGAGGCCGACCCCGATATCGGTCTGCTGCTGCCCTGCAACGTCGTGGTACGCCAAGAGGCGGACGGCAAGGTCACCGTCGCCTTCATGGACCCCGTGGCGGTGCTGAGACTGGTAGAGCAACCCGGTATCGAAGAACTGGCAGGGGAGGTGCGTGGACGCCTGGAACGGGTGCGGGACTCTCTGTCTGGGTGAACTTCCGCGGGCCCCGTCGCTCGTATTTTTGCTAGGAAGATTCGAGCCCCGCTCGAGTCGGAGTCAATTTTGCCCCCGGTATGCGGTTGATGCCGGGATTCTTGGGGACGGGGTGGTCTTTTCGCGAGGGATGCGGAAAGGGGCCGCATCCCGACGCCTCAAACATTGGTAACCAGCAGGAGGATTCGATGGCTTTATCCACACAACTGACCCGTTTCGCCACAGCGATGGCCGCAGTCGCCTTCGCCGCGGCCTCACCTTCGCTCCTGGCGGCACAACCCGCCCCGGCCGCACAACCCGAAACGACCGCTGCAACTGCAGCATCCGCCCAGCCGCCCGGCGGGGGCTATGGCATGGGGCCCCGGGCGATGTGGGGTTACGGCGGGGGACCGGGCATGATGGGCAACTACGGGATGAATCCGGCGATGGCCGGTCCTTATGGTCGGGGCATGATGGGATACACGGCGCGGCCCCTCCCGATGATCCAGCTGACGCCTCAGCAGGAGGCCCAGATGGGCAAGATCCAGCAGGAATTCCGGGAGAAGCAATTGGGGCTCATGACCCAGATGCGCAACGAGATGATCAAGATGCGGGGCCTGTATTCCTCGGAGAACCGGGACAACTCGGCCATTTCCAGCGAGTTCCAGCGGATGAACACCCTGCGACAGCAGATGTTCGAAAACATGGTTGAGGCCCGCAAGCAAGTCCAGGGCGTATTGACCAAGGAACAGCTGCAACAGATGAGCAGCTATTGGCCCATGGCGGCGGCAGCGCCCAAGTAAGGCCACCAGGTAGGCCCGGCAAGGCCTCCCCAGCTCCCTTGTGGCGAGGCCGGGCCTGACCCGGGCACCGGTTTCGACCTGCCGCTCGTCCCGCCCAGACGTTTCTGTGCTAGACAGAACACATGGGAAGGCCTTATGGAGGAGGCGACCATGGAACTGGAGTCCAACGCATTAGCCCGGTCCGGCGAGGAGCAACTTCCGGACACCCAACAATGGCACGACGGGATCGGCATCTTCCAGCTCTTGGGGCTGGGTATCGTGGTGTTCTCCCTGCTGATGGTGCTGTTCGCACTCGTGCTGGCAGCCCTGTCCTGATTCACGTACCGCCGCTGGCCTGAGGTCTGTAGCCGGGGATGTGGCACAGATCTTTGTCTTTGCCTGCGCTATGGGGGTAAGCGATAACCTCAGCGTTCAGGTGAGGGGGCCGGTGCACCGCCGAAAAAGGCCAGGGCCGCCTCGGCGGGCAGGTCCAAGCCGGTGATGCGGGCCTTTTGCAGCACCTCCCAGTAATAGCGGTAAGTGGCCCGGTCGTGCAGTTCGCCGGCGTGCTGGATGGGGCCCCAGTCGGCCTTCTGGGCGGCGAGCAGGATGGCGGCCCCGGTCTCCACCTCGGACCAGTCCGGCTTCATGGCGTCCACGATGGGCTGGATCTGGGTGGGGTGGATGCTCCACTGGCGCTGGAAGCCGAATTCCATGCGGGCGCGGCGGGCGTCCTGGTAAGTCGTGTAGGGGTTCTTCAGGTCCAGGGTGACGTTGTGGGCGGGGACGACGCCGTTGGCCAGGGCCGCCGCCACCACCTCCGTCTTCGCTCGGGCAATGAGCCGGTGCTCGAACTGGCCGGGGCTGCGCATGGCGCCGGCGGGGATGGCGCCGTGATGTCCCGAGACGAAGTCCATGAGGCCGAAGTCCAGCACCTTGAGCCAAGGCAGGGTGGCGATGCGGTGCACGTCCCTGAGGGCGCCGTGGGTCTCGATGAGGACGTGAATGGGGATCTCCCGCTGGACGCCCAGTCGCGCGGCCACGGACTGGATGTGATCGGTCATCTCCGCGGCGTGGCCGTGCTCGGTAGCCTTGGGCAGGGTGAGATAGGCGAGCAGATCGCCTGCGCCGCCTACCAGGATTTCCACGTCCCGCCGCCAGTGGGGGTGGGTGTAGTCGTGGACGCGGGCGCCGGCCATCCGGTGTTTGTTGGCCTCGGCGTTGATCACGCGCACGATCATCTCGGCATGTTCCCGCTCCCGTCCGGCGGGGGCGCCGTCCTCGCAGTCGCAGGTGATGTCGAAGACGGGACCCAGACCTTCCTGGAGCGCAAGGGCCTTGAGGATCAGCTTTTCGCTGCCGGCGAAGTGCTCGCAGGCCGGGATGACGGGGAAGGGCTTCTCGCCGGCGAACAGGGCGTCGTTGGGGTGGACGGGATTCGTCATCGGGTGTCCTCTCGGTTTACTCCTGTACCCGCAAGTGAGGGGATGGGATGAGGGGCATGGCTCAGCCCCGTCTGGGCATCAGCACGGTGTAGTCCAGGTCCAGCACCACCTTGGGGTGGTACCTGTGCCTGCCTTCCTCCGTCGCCAGGAGCGGCTGGACGAGTTCGCCCGCGGGCAGGTTCTTGAGGCCCAGCATCCTCAGGCGCAGGGCGCCGATGTCGGTGCGGCCGGGCAGCGCCCATCGGTCGCGCACCTCGGTGACGGCATACAGGGTGTCGCCGGCGAAGCTGGGGTTGGTGTGCACGCCGCTGTTGATGGCGGCGATGGTGAGGACGTTCTCCAGGCCCTCGTAGGCCAGCGCCCGGCACACGGAGATGACGTGGCCGCCATAGACCAGGCGCCGCTTGAAGGGCGTGCCGGCCATCATGAAGGCGTCGAAGTGCAGCCGGGCGCTGTTCTGGTAGAGCCGTGTGGCCAGGGTGTGGTCGGTCTCGTCCAGGGTCATGCCGGCGGGGTGGTCGATGCGCTCGCCCACCGCGTAGTCCTCCCACAGCCAGGGGCCGCCGGTGAGTTCCCGCTCGTAGCCCCGGGCATCCAGGCAGTCGGGGACGGAGAGGCGCTCCGGCGTGACGTAGGGCGGAGGTTCGGGGACGACGGGCTGAGGGGCGGGACGACCCGCGTCCCATTTGTGCACCATGACCCAGCGGATCCAGCTGAGCACCTCCTCGTCGTCCTGGTTCACCGCCGTGGAGCGTACCCAGACGATGCCGCTCTTGCCGTTGCTGTTCTGCCTGAGGCCGATGACGGTGGATTCCGCCCGCAGGGTGTCGCCCACGTACACGGGCCGGATGAAGCGCACGTCGGCATAGCCCAGGTTGGCCACCGCGTTCAGCGACACGTCCGCCACCGTCTTGCCGAAGGCCAGGTGGAAGGTCAGCAGGTCGTCCAGGGGCCGGTCCGGGTAACCCAGGGCACGGGCCGCGGTCCTGGCGCTGGGCAGGATGTGGCGGGCGCCCGTGAGCGCGATGTAGAGGGAGACGTCCCCTTCGCTCACCGTGCGCGGCGTGCCGTGGACCAGGGTCTGGCCCAGGCTGAAGTCCTCGAAGAAATTGCCCGCTCCGGCCTTGTTCATGACTTCATCCTCTGAGCCCTTTCGTCACGCCACGTCTCCGCCCCAGCATTGCTGGATCATGTCATGGATCATGAGGGTGCGCTTGGCCGCCTCCATGTGCAGGTTCTCCACCAGGCGTCCGTCCACCACCGCCACTCCACTGCCGGCCCGGTTGGCCTCGCCCAGGGCGTCGATGATGCGCCGGGCGCGCGCCACACTGTCCGGCCGGGGCGAGAAGGCGTCGTTGGCATAGGGGATCTGGCCTGGGTGGATCAGGCTCTTGCCGTCCAGGCCCAGGTCCCGGGCCAGCCGGCAGGCGTATTCGAAGGACTCCATGTCCTTCAGGTCCAGGTGGATGCCGTCAATGATGGAAAGGTCGTGGGCGCGGGCCGCCAGCAGGCAGTGGGACAGGCTCGTGAGCACGGGCAGCCGCTCCGGGGTGATGCGGGCGTGCAGCTCGTTGGTCAGGTCGGAGGTACCCATGACCAGGCAGGCGATGCGTTCCGAGGCCCCGGCGATCTCCTCGGCCCTGAGCACGCCGGCAGGGGTCTCGATCAGGACCATGATGGGCAGGTGGGCGCCGCCCGCGGTGTCCAGGGCGGACAGGGCCCGGGCCACGTCCCGCCGCCCTAGGATCTTGGGGAACAGGATGGCGACGATCCCGCTCTGGGCAACGGCGTCCAGGTCCTCGCCGCCCCAGGGGGTGTCCAGTCCGTTGACCCGGACCACCACCTCCCGGCAGCCGTAGTCGCCTTGCTCCAGGGCCTGCAGAATGGAGCGCCTGGCCTCGTCCTTGCGCTCGGGCAGGACGGAGTCCTCCAGGTCCAGGATCACCGAATCGGTCTGCAGGCCGCGGGCCTTCTCAAGGAAGCGGGGCACGCAGGCCGGCACGTAGAGCATGGATCTGCGGGGACGGTAGTGGGGGCCCATGGCATTTCTCCCCTCAGATCGTCGAACGCGCCCTGGCCTGGGCGGGCGCCAGTTGCTTGCGGACGATCTTGCCGTTCCTGGTGCGCGGGAGTTCATCCACCAGGTAG
>JBJKSP010000337.1:0-6430 GCA_046703865.1 Thiobacillaceae bacterium | reverse complement strand
CGGTGGCATCAAGGGTTACGGAGGTTATGGCGGAGGAAACGCCATTGCGGACAGCGTTAATATCGGCGGGGGGGGCGGTGCGGGATTTGGTGGTGCGATTTTCAGCAAACATGGCACCCTGATCCTGAAGAATGTGAGCTTCGACGGCAATGGTGCACAGGGTGGTTCTGGCAGCTCAGGTTCTGGACGAGGACAAGGCAAAGGCGGGGCCATATTCATCTGCACCAGCAATCTCGACGGAGACCCCTCGCCTTCCGGTGCCAAGGGCGGTTGCGGCGCGGTCATCGACGAGGCAAACAGTTGCGGTGTGAGCTTCGGTGCCGTGAGCACCAATACCGCCCAGGACGGTCAGCCGGACCTGTTCTGGAAGAACGGCAGCAATGCTCAGGAGGGTACCGCCCTCATCACGCCGTCCTGCAGTGCAAGCATGGCCGTGACCGGCAAAGGCGTGGCCATCACCAATGGGGAGGCCAGCCCCAGCACCGGTGACGACACCGATTTTGGCTCCGTAACGATAGGCAACAGTTCGACCCACACCTTCACCCTTGCCAACACAGGCAAAACAGCACTCAATCTGACAGGCACGTCCCCCAACTATGTGAGCTTGACCGGGAGCGGGTGCGCACCTTTCAGCGTCACTCAGCAGCCCACCTCCCCGGTTGCGGCCTCGACGGGCAGCACTTCCTTCGATGTCCAGTATGCGCCCACGGACAGTTCAACCTCGACCTGTACCGTCAGCATCGCCAACGATTCGGCCGTCACCCCCTATACCTTCGAGATCCTGGGGACTGGACAGCAGGTCAGCACCAGCACCAGTTTGGGAAGTTCGACTAATCCAGCCAGTGATGGGCAGTCGATCACGCTGACCGCGACGGTGAATGGTGGAACCGGAACACCGGGTGGTACGGTCAATTTCGAGGACGGTGGTGTCAGCCTGAATGGATGTGGTGCGCAAACGCTCAACGGCAGCGGTCAAACCACCTGTACCACCTCGGCCCTGAGTGTGGGTTTCCACACCCTCACCGCCCTATATAGCGGTAGTAGCACCTATGCCCAGAGCACCTCCAATGATCTGACGCAGACGATTGAGGCATCCACAGTAACCGGGAACAACCCGGGGGGCGGCGGCAACATTACAATTGACCTGACAAACCCACCGGGCGGCTGCGGGATCGTCCAGTCCCAATTCAGTTCCATCCCTAGCGGGGCTGGCAGCAGTGCGCCGCCGGGGATGACGTTTCCTTATGGTGAGGCGAGCCTCACCATCGGTGGCAACTGTGGAAACGGATTCTCCACCACCATTTCGTTGAGCTATCCCAACCCACTTCCCGCCGACATCCAGCTTTGGAAGTTCGGCAAATCCTCCCCCAGCGATGTCAGCGATCACTGGTATCGGCTGGGTACGGGTAACAACGTCCAGATTTCAGGCAACACGGTGAGCTATACGGTGACAGACGGCCAATTGGGCGACGACGATGTCACCGTCAATGGCACGATCACAGACCCGGTGGCCTTGGGCATCCCCTCGCCAAGTTCTGTTCCTACTTCTATTCCCACCCTGTCCCGTTATGGGTCGATCCTCCTCTCTGGCCTCATTGGACTCGGAGCTTTCGGCGTGTTCCGTCGGCGATATCGATCGTCCAAGGTCCTGCCGAGGTGACCAATCATTGGCCAGCGCATTCGCATATCGGCGAGGGTTTGGCAGGACGCTTGCAGCGGGGATACCTCAGGGTACGTCCCCAATCATTCAGAGGGCAGGACGCCCTGCTTTGCGCAAACGCTTGTACGTGATCAGGCGCGGGCCGAGGATACGGGGCCTGCTGCCGGCCAGAAGCCGGACCGGAACGGGATCAGCAGCATCTGATCCAGGCGCACGAATTTCTTCTCGCGGAAACGCTCCAGGCCCATGGGCATCGTCTTCTGCTGCTCGGCAGGCACATACGCCGCCGTCTTGAAGAGGTAATCGAGCAACGGCAGCAGGGTCGCGTAGTTGCTGTCGGTATAGCGTCGCTCGGCTGCATGGTGAAGCCGATGGTAATCAGGTGTGACGATCAACAGGCGCAGGACGCGGTCGACGCGCGGCCCGAAGGTGAAATTGCCGTGGTGGACGATGGCCACTGCGGCGTAAAGGGCGTTATAGGCCAGGAGCATCATGGGATCCGGGAGCAGCAGCAGCACCACGGGCAGCGTCACCAGGGAGCTGAGGATGACCTCCAGGGGGTGATGCCGGAACGCGGTAGTGGCATCCACCTCGGTGTCGCAATGGTGGACCGCGTGGATCCGCCACAGGGCGGGGACGGTGTGCATCAGCCTGTGCAGCCAGTAGCTCGTCAGCTGCAGGCTGATAAACAGCACCAGGAACGCGGCCCAGGGAGGCAACTGCGACCGCCCGAGCAGACCCTGCACGCCGCCGCTGATGAGCGGGACGGCCAGCAGGGACAGCCAGGGCGTGAGGCCGAACATCAGGGCGTAGTCCAGCGTAGTCAGTACGAGGTTGTTCAGCCAGCGCCAAAGCGGCGACTTGGAGACCGGTCGCAACGGCCGCACGGCCTCCACCGTCAGCACCACCGCCACGCCGCCGAAAGCGGTCAGCAGCATGACCTGTTGATCGAAATCCACCAGAACCGCCCCTTACGCTGGTTGACCGTCCCCAAATGGTTCAGGTTTGGAGCACAGAATCACGCCGGAGGTGCTAAGAAGTAGACATAACAGGCGTTGCCCGGTTGCACGATCAATCCGGACGCGCACGTGGGAGAGCCTATTGTGGGCGCACTCGTGTAGCCCGAAGGTGGGGACACGGTCTTGACCTCCTGCGCGACGCCGGAGACGTTGCCGATGCTGAACTCTACGCCTGTAGTAATGCCTGCCACAGTCCCTCCCGTGGCTGAGTCCATGATATAGCCATACACTGTTGCATAGGCCTCCTGCACGAACTTTGTCCCCGGCAGCATGGACGCCCCCATGATTGCCAGGGCAACCAGGGCGGAAAGAGGTTGACCCCTACCATGAATGCGCAGGGTACGGAAGGCGAGCACGGCCAGGAGCAGGCCCAACACCATCAGCATGACATCCGACAGGACGGGGATGGCATGACTGGGGGGTGCATAGGTGATCGAGCCAGCGGTACCCGCGAAGGCGTCGCCGGCAACGACCATGGAGGCCAGCAGGCCGGTGGCAGCGATCCATCTGTGGGATTTGGGGTACATTGCTTGAATCCTCCTCTAAAGAGAGTGCAACTGCTCGTAGCGGCATTTTTCGTTCCCGGGATCACCCAGGCAGCCCGATCATACCAAAGATGCTTGTCCAGTTTGCCTCGTATAGTCGTTTAATCGACCGGGCAATCCACGTCCCTGACCTGGAAAGCGGTCCAGACCGCTTTCCTAAAACGCAAGGCACCAGCCCTTCGTTTCCCCAGGCTCTTCACGGGTAATCGCGTATTCAGCCGCGTGCCCGCAATGACCGACGCGCTTTACGAGCCCTCCATCCGCTTCCTGCCCGACCGCCTTACCGGCGACGCGCGGGAGTCCCGGTCTACGGCTGACCGGAGGGCATAACCCGCCATTCAGGATTGTGAAAAGCCGATATTCGGCTGCCCTGTTTTCCGGCTCCGGCATGGCTGCGAAGTCCGTGACCTGACCGCCGGGCTCCACCAGGGCAATCAACCTCCGGTAGATGTGCCGTCGGTCTGTCCAGGCCTGTTTCCCGGCTCAAGGTTTCGCTCCCCTCTCCGATATATGCCTTGCGCGATTCGACATTCCTGTCGACAGTCTCACGCCGTTTCAGAGCGCAGAATCGATACATGTCGAGGGCAGCCCCCAAAAATCAGGAGGCGCCAGCCATGAAAGATATCCGCAGCAGAAAAAAGATGGGGGGACAGGTGAGGGTTTCGCAGGACGCTCGCAATAGACAATGGGAGAGACCTTGAGCATATCCATCAACGGGGCACTCGCCAGCAATGCCACGATCCTGAAATCCAGGGCCTCCAAGACCTCCATGCAGGCGGTGTTCATCGCCATCGGCGCCGTGGTCGCCGCCACCCTGCTGGTGAGCTACACGGAAGACCACGCCATCACCCTGACCGGAATCATGCGTGCCCAGGGGGGGAACTTCGTGCTCTGGATACTCGACGCACTGCCTTTCATCTTCGGCTACATCGGCCAGTATTCGAGCTATGTCCTGGCCCAGGAGGCCAGCCTGATGGTGCAGGAGCAGACGGAGGAGTTGCGCCAGCATGCCAGCGAGATGGAGCGCCAGGCGACCTTCGCCGCCACCCACGACCCCGTCACCGATCTGCCCAACCGGGCCCTGTTCTATGACCGCCTTGAACGCGCCCTCCATGCCGCCCGGACCCAGCCCAACGGGCCCGCCGTCCTGATGCTTTCCATCGACAACCTAAAGGAGATCCAGGACACGCTCGGGCCCACCAGCACCGATCTCCTGGTCAAACAACTGGCTACCCGCCTGGACAGTTGGTCCGACAAGGCGGACAGCATCGCCCGCCTCGACAGCCATCGATTCGCCATCCTGGTCAATGAATGCGGTGACCGGGCCTGTGCGGAAGCCGCGGCCCGCAACCTCCTCAAGGCCATAGAGCCACACTACCTTGTCAATGCGCTCAAGCTGACCCTGCAGCCGAGCATCGGCATCGTCCTGTATCCCGAACATGGGGACGATGCCGATACGCTTCTGCAGCGGGCGGGCGTTGCCGAGTTCATCGCCGGCAAGTCCGTGTCCGCCTACAGTTTCTACTCGCCCGGCATCGACGAACACAGTCCGCGTCGCCTGACCCTGATGGGGGAGTTGAAGCGGGCGGTGGAGCGCGATGAGTTGCAGCTGTACTACCAACCCAAGATGGATTTGGCCACCAACACGGCCATAGGCGCGGAAGCGCTGGTGCGCTGGCAGCATCCGGAGCACGGCTTCATCCCGCCGGATGAATTCATCGGCCTGGCCGAGCGCACCCGCATGATCCGTCCCATCAGCCAGTGGGCCATGGAGAGCGCTTTCCAGACCTGCGCCGGCTGGCACGGGGCGGGACACATGCTCACCGTCGCCGTCAACCTCTCCGCCCAGGACCTGCATGACCCGGAACTGCCCGACCTGATTGCCGGCATTGCCGCCAAGACGGGCATACAGACCGAGTGGATCGTCTTCGAGATCACGGAAAGCAGCATCATGGCCGACCCCCTCCGGGTACTGGCCATCGTCGAGCGCCTGCGGGGCATGGGTTTCCAGTTCTCCATCGACGACTTCGGCACCGGGTATTCTTCGTTGGCCTATCTGAAAAAACTGCCGGTGTCGGAACTCAAGATCGACAGGTCCTTCGTCATCGACATGCTGACCAGCGAAAACGATGCCGTGATCGTGCGCGCCACCGTGGACCTGGCGCACAACCTGGGGCTCAAGGTCACGGCGGAAGGCATCGAAAGCGCCGAGGCCCTGGAGATGCTCAGGCGATTCGGCTGCGACACGGGGCAGGGCTATCTGTTCAGCCGGCCCGTGCCGGCCCCCGAGCTCATCGGAATGTTGAGCTGAAACGTTGTCGGGGGCCGCCTGATCGGCGCGGAGGCCTCCCCGCGCCGGCCCTTCGCCTCCCCCGGACCTTCGCGGATAATGAGGCTTTCTACCGCAGGCCCGCCATGACCGACGCGCTTTACGAGACCTCCATCCGTTCCCTGCCGCTGATCCACCGGGGCAAGGTGCGGGACATCTACGCGGTGGACGACAGGCGCATGCTGCTGGTGACCACCGACCGCATGTCCGCGTTCGACGTGGTCATGCCCACCCCCATCCCGGGCAAGGGGCGGGTGCTCACGGCGGTGTCCAGCTTCTGGTTCGCCAGGCTGGCCCACATCCTGCCCAACCATCTCACCGGCGACGCGCCGGAGGACGTGGTGGCCCCGGAGGAACGGAATCAGGTGGCCGGCCGGGCGGTGGTGGTGCGGCGGCTCAAGGCCCTGCCGGTGGAGGCCATCGTGCGGGGTTATCTGGTGGGCTCGGGCTGGGCGGATTACCGGAAGAGCGGGGCGGTGTGCGGCATCCCCCTGCCGGCCGGCCTGCAGCAGGCGGGCAGGCTGCCGGAGCCCCTGTTCACCCCTTCCACCAAGGCGGCGGTGGGGGAGCACGACGAGAACATCGACTTCGCCCGCTGCGAGGCCCTGCTGGGCGCAGACCTCGCCGCTCAAGTGCGGGACGCGGCCCTGGTTCTGTACACCGAGGCGGCGGACTACGCCGCCGGGCGGGGCATCATCATCGCCGACACCAAGTTCGAGTTCGGCCTGGACGAAGAGGGTCGGCTGACCCTGATCGACGAGGCCCTCACCCCCGACTCCTCCCGCTTCTGGCCCGCCGACCAGTACCGGGTGGGAGAGAACCCGCCCAGCTTCGACAAGCAGTACGTGCGGGACTGGCTCACCGCTTCCGGCTGGGA
>JBJKSP010000336.1:0-6756 GCA_046703865.1 Thiobacillaceae bacterium | reverse complement strand
GGCCTGTACATGCCAGAGGCGCTAACCTGCTATCCTTCCTGTCGGAATGATATCCAGATGCCCATGATCTTCCATGCTGATCGTCCCTCCCGATCTCGCCCATCGTTATGATGCCGCGCTTGAACGCGCCGCCATCGAACCCGCCCACCTCGCCCACTATAGGAAGTGGCTCCGGTACTACCTGGATTTCTGCGCAAAATACCGCTTCAACCCGGAAGACCGCAACAGCCTTCCGCATTTCGACCGCAAGCTTCAGGAGAAGCGGCAGGCCGACTGGTTGCGAGGACAAGCTCGACGTGCCGTTTCCCTGTACTACGACATGATCGCCCCGTCCGGTCGTGCCCCGGCTTCGGAAGTCAAACCAGAAGTCAAACCTGTCGAGACCAAAGCCGCCCGGGATGAGTCGCGTGTTGCAACACCTCGGGTTCCAGCCCGGCCACCGGGTGTCCCTCTACGTACGGTGTCAAATCCCACCTTCGCCGGCGATTTTCGGCAAACCCCTCCAACACCCCAGCCGGTCGGTTCCCCTGGCGGGAGAACATCGTCGGGTGCGTCGATGGCGGCAGTCGTGCCATCCTCTCCTCGGTCTGGCGAGCGTATTGCCAAGACGGTCACAGCCCCGAAACGTACCGGCGCAAGTTGGGTCGGACTCTATGATCGTCTCGAATCCGCCATCAAGGTCCGGCATTATTCTCCCAAGACTTTGCAGGCGTACCGATCCTGGACACGGCAGTTGCAGAACTTCACGCGCAGCAAGGAACCCGAGTTGCTGTCCATGGAGGACGTCAAGGCATTTCTCAGCACCCTGGCGATCGAGAGGAAGGTGTCCGCCTCCAGCCAGAATCAGGCATTCAACGCGTTGTTGTTTCTGTTCAGCCATGTCCTGGAAAAAGAGTTCGGCAGGGTAGAGGGGGTGGTCAGGGCGAAGCGCAGGCCCTACATCCCCGTGGTCCTGTCACGCGAGGAGGTCGATCAACTCTTGCGACAGCTTTCCGAGCCCTACGATCTGGTCGCCAAGCTGCTGTATGGCTGTGGTTTGCGTCTCTTCGAATGCCTGAAGCTGCGGGTGCAGGATCTGAATTTCGAGATGGGGGTATTGACGGTGCATGACGGGAAGGGCAAGAAGGACCGTACCGTGCCCATCCCGGAGCGCGTGACACAACAGCTCAGGCGCCAGCTCGACGAAGTGAAGCATCTGCATCGGGAGGACCTGGCGAGCGGTTATGCGGGGACTTTCCTGCCGGATGCGCTGGCACAGAAGTACAAAAGCGCGGCACGGGAGCTTTCCTGGCAGTGGCTGTTTCCGGCCAAGGTCTTGACGCTGGTGCCGGATGAACAGGTGTACCGGCGCTACCACTTGCATGAGACGCATGTGCAGAAGGCGATCCGGCAGGCGGTGCGGGAGGTCGGGATCGCCAAGCGGGTGTCTCCACACACGCTGCGCCACAGCTTCGCAAGCCACCTGTTGCAAGCAAACTATGACATTCGCACGATCCAGGAATTGCTCGGCCACAGCGACGTGAAGACGACGATGATCTATACGCATACGGTCCGCAGTGTCACGCTCAAGGAAGCAAAGAGCCCGCTGGATTTCTGAGCGGTTGTTCACGGCGTCATGCAGGCTGACGGGCAAGGTGCCGTGCGGGTCGTGGAACCGGTTCCAGGTTTCGGCGACGGAGTCGGCCAAAGCCTGTTTGCTCCCTGGGGCCCGGGGTTGTTGATCGACATTCCCGGCAAGCGATGATTCCTGTGTCGCGAATGGCCGGGGATAGGTCCATATATCAAGAAATGGTCTTGATGGTCGCCAGCCACCGGCCGAGCCTGAACATCACAGGCGTTTGTGTCCGAACGTCCGGAGTTGACCCAACCAAGACGGCCAGGGGTCGGTCTTCCAAGTGCAGCTATGGAGGCAGCTACCCGTCGACAACTAGGGCGAATGCCATAAGCGCTTCGGATCCCATGCCTCCAAGGTAATCTGCTACAAGTTCCCAGGCTTCCGTTTGCCCTCCAACCCACCGAACCCCTTCATGCCGGTGCTGGACCCTCGGCCTTGGCCCGGCGTTTTGCCGGCGCAGCCCGGCGAACCGGGGCGGCCTTGTCGGCGGGGGGCGTCTCGATTTCCGCCCGCATGCGTGGCAGGCACTGGGGATAATCGCGCTGCAGGAAGTCCACCAGGCGCTCGCGTACCTCGCAGCGCAGGTCCCAGGCGGTCGAGGCGTCGGCAGCGCTGAACAGGGCGCGGACCTCCAGGGTCTGTTGCTTGGCGTCGGTGACCTGGAGCACCTTCACCTTGCGGTCCCACAGGGAGGACTGGTCCAGGATGCGGTCCAGTTCCTCGCGCAGCGCCTTGAGGGGCATGGTGTAGTCCACGTAGACCATCACCGTGCCCAGCAGGTCGGCCGAGACGCGGGTCCAGTTCTGGAAGGGCTTTTCGATGAAGTAGTTGATGGGCACCACCAGCCGGCGCAGGTCCCAGATGCGCACCACCACGTAGGTCAGGTTGATCTCCTCGATGCGGCCCCACTCGTTCTCGACGATCACCACGTCGTCGATGCGGATCGGCTGGGTGACGGCGAGCTGCAATCCCGCCACCAGGGTGCCCAGGCTGCGCTGGGCCGCGAAGCCGATGATGATGCCCGCCACGCCGGCGGAGGCGAGCAGGCTGCTGCCCACATGCCGCACCGGACCGAACACCATCAGCGCCAGGGCCACCGTGAACAGGCCGATGATCAGGAAGGCGATCCGTTTCAGGATCACGACCTGGGTCTGGACCTTTCTCGCGGCCAGGTTGTCCTTCACGTCGACGTTGAACTGGCGCGCGACACCGTCGGCCAGGGCATCGACGAGCTGGGCGAGGATGAAGCCGATGGCCAGGATCAGGAGCACGCTGGCCAGTTCGTTGAGGAACTCGTGGGAGCCGGCCGAGACATGGAGGGTCGGCAGGAACAGGATCACGGCCACCAGGGGCGTGATCCAGCGGAAGGCCCGGGCCACCACGAGGGCCAGGATGTCGTCCCACTTGGTCTGGCTCTTCGCCGCCCACTGTTCAAGCTGCGCCTCCACCACGTCCATCATGTGGACGAGGAACCACAGCAGGGCGGCAAAGCTGCCGAGCCTGAGGAGCCAGGCAAGCCCCGCCAGCACGGTCGTGAAGCCGACCAGGTCCGCGAGCAGGATGGACAGCGCCGCATAGCCGCCCCACACCCAGATCAGCAAGCCCACGGGCCTCAGCCCGGCCTCAAGGGTCTGCCGCAGCAGGGATGCCTGCTTTTCGCCGGCCTCCGCATGACGACGGATCTTCCGGCGCATCAGTCCATTGAAGATCCTCTCCGCGATCGCCGCGGCGAGCACCATCAATCCACACAGCAGGACCTGGAGCCAGGTGATGCCGGGCAGGGCATGGTGCGTCACCCAATCGCCCGCCATCGGCGCCAGCGCCTGATCCGCCAGTTGCAGTGTGTTCTGCCATGGCGTGGGCTGGGCCGGGGCGGGTTGATCGGCGGCCGGCGTGCCGGGTTGGGTCTGGACCGGCGGTGCAGCCGTGGTTTGTGCGACCGCCGGAAGTGCACCTAGCAGCAAGGCGAGCCCCACCGCGATCACCCGGTTCATACCGAAGATCACACCCAGCAAAGTCAACGGGATCGAAACAGCGCTTTTCACAACACCCTCCCTGCGCAGGCCATGCAAGCATGGCAGAAGGTTGTGATTTTACCGGCATCCCGCGTGAGCCTACTCCCCGGTCGTCATCGACCTGCGCTTCATCCTGTCCAACGACCGCCCTTTGCACCTCCCACGGGCATTCCCGCTGTTCCGGCGCCTGGAGGTGTATTGAGAAACGCTTCGAGCTTTACACCCGGCTATCCGTGCGGGCCCGGTGATGCCCATCGCCGACGTCGCCCTGTGCTGTCGAGGCGTCGGAGTCGAACAAACGGGTCACATACTGAAGGACGACCTGTACGGGACGGTGATCACCGTGGGGGACGGGCGACATCGCCCCATCACTATGGAAGGCCCTGCAACCGCCGCAATGCCTGTCCGGCGCAACTGCACCGGACAGGCAAGCGACTAGGGTTCAGTCGGAAAGCGACCGGCGGGCGCCGGTCACTCGCACACCTGTTGCAGGTTGAAGGACAGCAGGTTCGTGCTGTTGACGAGGTTCATCCCCGCCTGAACCACCGTGTGCATCATTGCGCTCGCGGGTGTGTCGATGCCGACCAGTTCGGTGGGGCATTTCAGTGCCACCACCACCAGGGGCTTCTCGCCGGTGGGGTAGACCGTCTTGATCTGGGGCAGGATGGATTGCTCGCCCACGGCACCGAAGACCGGTGTCGGCAGCGCCCAAAAGGCACCGAGGGTGCTCGGGTTGGAATTGTCAGACGCCCTTGGCGGCGCCATGGAAGTCGCCGGCGAGGGGGCATAACTGGCCGGCGTGGCATACGTTGCCGGCTTGGTATGCGCGGTCGGCTTGGGCGAGGCGTAGGCCAGATAGGGATTGGCGGCCGCGCGCGGAGCGTCCCAGACAGGGTGTCCGAAAGATACCGTGGGGGCCGCCATGGCCAGGCTGGGCTTGGCGGGAGCGGCATGGGGGGTAGCAGACAGGGCGGTGCTCATGCCGAGTCTGAGCGCGCGCGGCGTCGCCTTGGGCCAGGCCAGTGCAGCCCGGTCAGTGGACTTCCTGGGCGACGGAACGCGTGTTGCCAGCCTGTCGATCCTGGATTTTCGTGCCACCGGTGCCCTCCTCACCGCGACTTTCCTCTTTTGGGCATGGAGGTGGTGCTTACGGACGTGGTGCTTACGGACATGGGAGGGATGGATTTCGAATGCGGACTGGTGCCAGGACGCTTCGGCGGGGAGGGTCAAGAGTGTCGCCGCGAGGGCGCAACCCAGCAAACTCGGTAAATATTTCATTGGCGCAGTCTGGAGGGCAAGGCCAGGGAGTAAAGGGACCTTTACCCTATCCCTCGCCGGGGTATCCGTCAAACAGGAAACCCTAATATTCTCAAGCACCTGCCGTGGAATGCCCTGAGATCTGGATAGACCGTGGCGATTTGTACAACACAAAAATTCATCCATTTCGGCGAGACCGGCCCACCATAATCCGCTGCCGCCTGGAAAATCATTCTTCCATCCACGCTTCGTCACGCCGCCGATCCAAGGACGCCCCGGCTTCTGCTATCGTCGCGCTCATGCAGGCCGTCATCTCCGTTTCCCACCTCTCCAAGACCTATGCCACCGGCTTTCTGGCACTCAGGGACATCAACCTGGACATCCGGCGGGGGGAGATCTTCGGCCTGCTGGGTCCCAACGGCGCCGGCAAGACCACCCTCATCAGCATCATCTGCGGCCTGGTCAATCCGTCCGAAGGGCGGGTGACGGTGGACGGCCATGACATCGTCGCCGACTACCGCGCCACCCGCTCCCTGATCGGCCTGGTACCCCAGGAACTCACCACCGACGCTTTCGAATCCGTTTGGGGTGCGGTGTCCTTCAGCCGGGGCCTGTTCGGCAAGCCGCCCAACCCCGCCCACATCGAGAAGGTCCTCCGGGACCTGTCCCTGTGGGACAAGAAGGACAACCGGATCATCACCCTCTCCGGCGGCATGAAGCGGCGGCTCCTCATCGCCAAGGCCCTGTCCCACGAACCCAGGATCCTGTACGTGGACGAGGCCACCGCCGGGGTGGACGTGAACCTGCGCCAGGACATGTGGGCCCTGGTGAGATTGCTCAGGGTGTCGGGCGTGACCATCATCCTCACCACCCACTACATCGACGTGGCCGAGGAGATGGCCGACCGGATCGGGGTGATCAACAAGGGCGAGCTCATGCTGGTGGAGGACAAGGCGGAGCTGATGCGCAAGCTGGGTCGCAAGCAGCTCAACCTGCAACTGCACCGGCCCATGGACCACCTGCCGCCCGAACTGGCCGCCTACCAACTGGAGCTTTCCGCCGACGGCGGCGAGCTGACCTACACCTACGACACCCAGGCCGGGCGTACCGGCATCATCGATCTGCTGGATGCCCTGAACGCCGCAGGCATCGGCTTCAAGGACCTCCAGACCACCCAGAGCTCCCTGGAAGACATCTTCGTCAGCCTGGTAAGAGAGTCGAAATGAACCTCCACGCGATCCGAGCAATCTACCGCTTCGAGATGTCCCGCACGCGGCGCACCCTGGTCCAGAGCATCGTCTCCCCGGTGCTGTCCACCTCGCTGTATTTCGTCGTGTTCGGCTCCGCCATCGGCTCGCGCATCCCCCAGGTGGACGGGGTGAACTACGGCGCCTTCATCGTGCCGGGACTGATCATGCTCTCGCTGCTGACCCAGAGCGTCTCCAACGCCTCCTTCGGCATCTACTTTCCCCGCTTCACGGGCACCATCTACGAGCTGCTCTCGGCACCCGTGTCCTATATGGAGATCGTCCTGAGCTACGTGGGCGCGGCCGCCACCAAGTCCGTCATCATCGGCATCATCATGCTGGCCACCGCAGCCCTGTTTGTGCCTTTCCGGATCGTCCACCCCCTGTGGATGATCCTGTTCCTGCTGCTCACCTCGGTGACCTTCAGCCTCCTGGGCTTCATCCTGGGCATCTGGGCCGACGGCTTCGAAAAGCTGCAACTGGTGCCCCTGCTGGTCATCACCCCGCTGACCTTCCTGGGCGGCAGCTTCTACTCCATCCACATGCTGCCCCCCTTCTGGAGGACCGTGAGCCTGTTCAATCCCGTGGTCTACCTGATCAGCGGCTTCCGCTGGAGCTTCTA
>JBJKSP010000335.1:0-2691 GCA_046703865.1 Thiobacillaceae bacterium | reverse complement strand
CAGATGACGATCATCCTCTTGGAGTGGCAGGACCTGGACCTCCTGAAGGAAGAGCGTTGAAATCCGATCTTCGTAAATGGGAAGTTGGGGGTAGTCCGCCTCTTGCACGAGGGGAATGTTCAGCTGCTCGGACAGGGCCGCATAGAGGTCCTGCTCCGTTACCCAGCCTTCACGAAGCAGGATGGCGCCAATTCGCTCCTTGCCGCGACCATCCTTCTGCAACTTGAGGGCACGGGCGAGATTGGTCCGTTCGAGCTTATGGCGCTCGACCAGAAGATCACCCAGATGTCTTTTTACCATGCAGCCTCAATTTCCAAACGCAACGCCATGCCGAAGTGTTGCGCAGGATAAAACTGCAAGCACCCCATTGTTGTCCTGAGAGGGGCGCGCATCAAATTGCTCATTGTAAGCCAACACGCCGGTGAAGGTGGCCATACCCGTGGCAACCCTTGCTCCCGGGATCGGACTACGGCGTGGGCTCGAAGCACAATAGCTCTGCCACGGCCGGAAAATGTTCGCGATGTTTCAGGGCACCATGGTAGGTCACCTCTGCCCAGTGCCAATGGCCAATATCACACAGGCGACCAGCAACGTTCGGTCCGACGGTCGGGGATAGGGCAGGGCTTGGTTTCCTGATCTCTGCTACGCCAGTTTCCCGTGGCAGTGCTTGTATTTCTTCCCAGAGCCGCAGGGGCAGGGGTCGTTGCGTCCGATCTTCGGGTGGTCCCGGTGGATGGGTTGCTGAGGTTGGGGTTGTTGGGGTGCGGTTTGCCCTTCCTCTCCCCCCTCGTAGCCCAGGGCCTGGTCAAAGTCCGCGTGCTGGTACTGGACGTTGGAGACGCCGACTTCCTGCTGTTCCACCGCTTCCAGGTCGGCTTCGGTCCGGATCTGTACCGTGAGGGTGATCTGGACCACCTCCCGGGCGATGGTGCCCAGCATGCGCTCGAACAGTTCGAAGGCCTCGCGCTTATAGGCCTGTTTGGGATCCTGTTGTGCGTAGCCGCGCAGATGGATGCCCTGCCGCAGATGGTCCATGGCCGCCAGGTGCTCGCGCCAATGCATGTCCAGGCTCTGGAGCAGGATCGCCCGCTCGAAGCTGCGTATGTTTTCCGCGCCGGCGAGTTCTTCCTTTTCGGCATACAGGGCATCGGCGGCTTCCCCGATGCGTTCCTGGATGCCCTGTTCATTCAGCTTGTCGTCGGCCTGCAGCCAATCCTGCACCGGAACCTTGAGCTGGAGTTCTGCGGCCAGTGCCTGCTCCAGGCCCGGGACATCCCACTGCTCGGCCATGCTTTCCACCGGAATGTATTCGCTGATGATGTCGTTGAGGACCTGGGCGCGCATGCCGCGTATGCCCTCGGCCACGTCCTCCGCCTCCAGCAGCTCGTTGCGCTGGGCATAGATGACCTTGCGCTGGTCGTTGGCCACGTCGTCGTATTCCAGGAGCTGCTTGCGGATGTCGAAGTTGCGCTGTTCCACCTTGCGCTGGGCGGACTCCAGGGATCGATTGACCATGCCGTGCTCGATGGCCTCGCCCTCCGGCATCTTGAGGCGCTCCATGATGGACATGAGCCGCTCGCCGCCGAAGATGCGCAAGAGGGGATCTTCCAGGGACAGATAGAAGCGGCTGGAGCCGGGGTCGCCCTGGCGCCCGGACCGGCCTCGCAACTGGTTGTCCACGCGGCGGGATTCATGGCGCTCGGTGCCGATGATGTGCAGACCGCCGGCGTCTATCACCCGATCATGGAGTTTCTGCCAATCGGCCTTCATGTTGGCCAGACTTGACTCCCGGGTGCCCTCGTCCAGGCTGGGGTCTTCCTGGATGGCCTCCATCTGCTTGGCGATGCTGCCGCCCAGGACGATATCGGTCCCCCGGCCGGCCATGTTGGTGGCGATGGTGATGGCGCCGGGCAGGCCCGCCTGCGTCACCACCTGGGCCTCCTGGGCGTGCTGCTTGGCGTTCAGGACCTGATGCGGCAGTCCCGTCTTCTTGAGCTGGTCGGACAGATATTCGTTCACCTCGATGGAGGTGGTGCCCACCAGTACGGGCTGGCCCCGCTTGTTGCAGTCCCGGATGTCTTCGATCACCGCCTTCCATTTCTCGTTGGCGGTCCGGTAGACCAGGTCGTTCATGTCCTTGCGGACCATGGGCTTGTTGGTGGGGATGACCACCGTCTCCAGGTTGTATATCTCCTGGAATTCATAGGCCTCGGTGTCGGCCGTGCCGGTCATGCCCGCCAGCTTCTGGTACATGCGGAAGTAGTTCTGGAAGGTGATGGAGGCCAGGGTCTGGTTCTCACGCTGGATGGTCGCCCCTTCCTTGGCTTCCACGGCCTGGTGCAGGCCGTCCGACCAACGCCGACCGTGCATGAGCCGGCCGGTGAACTCGTCCACGATGATCACCTCGCCGTTCTGCACCACGTAGTGCTGGTCCCGGTGGTAAAGCACATGGGCGCGCAGGGCCGCGTAGACATGGTGCATCAGGGTGATGTTGGCGGCGTCGTAGAGCGAACGGCCCGCGGCCAAGAGGCCCATCTCGGTCAGGATGGCCTCGACCTTTTCGTGGCCGGCCTCGGACAACAGGACCTGATGGGCCTTTTCGTCGACCGAGTAGTCGCCGGGCGGCGGCGGCTCGTCCGTCTTGGGCTCGTGCTCCATGCGGGTCAGGCGCGGCGGCAGCAGGTTGATCTT
>JBJKSP010000334.1:0-4180 GCA_046703865.1 Thiobacillaceae bacterium | reverse complement strand
GGTGTGGCCTGTGCCCCTCACAGGCTCAAAGGTTGTAATTCGGCGCTTCCTTCGTGATCTGGACGTCGTGCACGTGGGATTCCTTCATGCCGGCGGCAGTGATCTCGACAAAACACGCATGCTTGTGGAAATGCTCGATGTCGCCTGAGCCCAGGTAGCCCATGCTGGAGCGCAGGCCGCCCAAGAGCTGATGCAGGACGTTCAGGGCGCTGCCCTTGTAGGGAACACGCCCTTCGATGCCCTCGGGTACCAGCTTTTCCACATCGGCCTCGCCGTCCTGGAAGTAGCGGTCCTTGGAACCCTGCTGCATTGCCCCCAGGGAACCCATGCCGCGGTAGGACTTGAAGGATCGCCCCTGATACAGCTCGATTTCACCCGGTGCCTCTTCCGTGCCGGCAAACAGGCCACCCAGCATCACCGAGTGCGCCCCCGCAGCGATGGCCTTGGCGATGTCGCCAGAAAACCGGACACCGCCATCGGCGATGAGGGGTACACCGCTGTCCTGCAGGGCCTCGGCCACGTTCTGCACCGCAGTGATCTGGGGCACGCCCACCCCGGCCACGATGCGGGTGGTGCAGATGGAGCCCGGGCCGATTCCCACCTTGACCGCATCGGCACCGTGGTCCACCAGGGCCCGGGCTCCATCGGCGGTGGCGATGTTACCTCCGATGACCTGGACCTGGGGGTAACGTTCCTTGACCCATTGGATCCGCTTCAGCACGCCTTCGGAATGTCCGTGTGCGGTATCCACCACCAGCACGTCCACCCCGGCCTCAGCCAGGGCGGCCACCCGTTCGTCAGTGTCGCCGCCGACGCCCACCGCGGCACCCACCCTGAGCCGGCTGTATTCGTCCTTGTTGGCGTCGGGGTATTCGGTCGACTTGAGGATGTCCTTCACGGTGATGAGGCCGTGCAGCTCGAAGGACTCGTTCACCACCAGGACCCGTTCCAGGCGGTGCTTGTGCAGCAGGGCGATGACCTCTTCCCGGCTGGCCCCTTCCTTCACCGTGACCAGTCGTTCGCGAGGAGTCATGATCTCCGCAACACTGTGGTCCAGATTGGTCTCGAAACGCAGGTCTCGGTTGGTGACGATGCCCACTACCTTGCCCGCCTCGTCCAGTACGGGCATGCCGGAAAATTTATGCTGACGTGCCAGTTGCAGTACGTCCCGAACCGTCATGGAGGGCGTGACGGTGACCGGTTCCTTGACCACGCCGGCCTCATAGCGCTTGACCCGGGAGACTTCGGCCGCCTGCTGCCCGATAGTCAGGTTCTTGTGGACGATGCCTATGCCGCCTTCCTGGGCGAGGGCAATGGCCATGCGGGCCTCAGTCACCGTATCCATGGCTGCCGACAGGATGGGGATGTTGATCTGGATATGGCGCGTCAGGCGGGTCCTCAGACTGACGTCTCGAGGCAGTATCTGGGAAAAGGCCGGTACTAGGAGAACGTCGTCGAAGGTGAGGGCTTTCTGGAGGATTCTCATGGCAGACTGCTCGCGCAAAATCGCATTATACCGATTAGAAAGCCTGGTACGATGGCAAGCGCATGGTGGTGTTTATCTACCAAATCGCGGGAAAAGCATTGACGGCCGATTTTTGGGGTTTTAATTTTCGCCAGTCCTTTACGTGTGCCTGCGCACATCTTTAAGTTTTTGTTCCCGACAATGGAGAGGAGAACGTCGATGAAACACTATCTGATAACCGCTGCAGTGGCCGCCCTGACTATCATGCCTTTGACCGGTTGCAGCACCACCATGACCAAGAGCGATCAGAACCCCGCCATGGCGTCCAAATCGGCGCAGCCCATGCTGAGCAGCGAGGCGCAACAGGCGCTGTCCAAGGCAGAAGGCGATGTGAAGACGGCCAAGGCCCAATTCGCCCTGTGGACCGTTGCCCAGCAGGCCTTGGACGCCGCCCAGAAGGCCGCCAAGGCAGGGGACAGCGCCACGGTCATCAAGGAGGCCGCTTTGGCCTCGAAGTTCGTGGCGCTCGGGCTGGCTCAGAAAAATTACCCGTCCACCGAGATGCAGTGACCGGGGGATAATGTGAACGCCAAAGCGGCCCCACCGTTTTGGCAATCCAAGATGCGCCTCCTGCTTCTGCTTGCCGCCGCGTCGCTGCCCCTTACGGCAATGGCCGGCATTTACAAGTGGCAAGATCAGCAAGGGCGCATCCATTACTCCGACACCCCGCCTGCGCACCAGTCTTCGGATGAAATGAAAGGGATACAGAAGGGCTCCGAGGCGGAAGCCGAGCGGGCCCGCAGAAGCCTGGCCGACAAGCTCACCGAATCGCGGATGCAACGCCAGCAAGCTGAGGAAGCCGAAAAGAAGCAACGTGCGGCTGAAGAGAAAAAACGCAGGCTGGCCGAGGCGTGCGAGAAGGCCCGGGCCCGGCTTGCAATCTTGCACCGGCAGGGGCTGGTGGCCCAAGTGGATGCCCAGGGCCAACGGAAGATCTTGAGCACCAGTGAGCGTGAAGCTGCAGTCTCAGAGACCCAGCAGCGTATCGCCGAGACTTGCCAGTAATACCAGTAATAGCTGACGCTACGTTGGGAGGTCCCCTCCCCCTTTCTTCATCGCCTTTCCTTCAGCGGCCCGTTGTTTTCTGACCTCCTTGGGATCGGCGATCAAAGGCCGGAAGACCTCCACCCGGTCCTTGTCGCGCAGGGGGGTGTCCAGCTTGGAAAGCTTGCCCCAGATGCCGACCCTGTTCGTGGCCAGGTCGATCTCTGGAAACTCTTCCAGCAGTCCCGAACGCTCCACGGCCTCCTTGACGGTGGCGCCGCCATCCAAGGTCAGTGGGATGACCTTCTGGATGTTCCTGAGCGCATAGACGACTTCGACGGCGATCTGTTTCATCTTGCGCCATAGACCTGTTCGGCGCGGTGGATAAAGGCATCCACCAGGCTGTTGGCAATATAGCCGAAGACCGGCCCCAATACCTTGCTCAGCAGCTGACCGGCAAATTCGTAATGCAGCTCGAATTCTATCTTGCAGGCCTCCTGCCCCAGGGCCTTGAAATGCCAATAGCCTTCAAGCTTCCGGAACGGGCCGCTTTTCAGGCGGATGCTCATCCTGTCGGGGAACTCCTTGGCGTTTTCGGTGCTGAAATGCTGTTTGACGTGCATGTAGTGGATATGGATGGTGGCTGCGGTGACCGATTCGTCACGTCGAAGGAGTTCTGTCCCGCTGCACCAGGGAAGGAACTGGGGATATTCTTCCACCCGGTCCACCAATTCGAACATTTCCACCGTGGTGTAGGGAGCCAGGACGGTTTTTCGGACTTCTGCCACGGGCTGAGAGGGATGGGTCTGAATGAGGGGACTGTTAAAATAACCCAATTCCCCGCTTTCACGCATCCATGAGCATCGTCGACAACAAGAAGGCCTTCCACGACTATTTCATCGAGGAGAGGTACGAGGCCGGCCTGGCGCTGGAGGGATGGGAAGTCAAGGCCATCAGGTCCGGTCGGGTGCAGCTGAAGGAATCCTACGTCGTGCTTCGGAAGGGGGAGTTATTCCTGATCGGCTGCCACATCAGTCCGCTACCCACCGCGTCCACCCATGTCAAGCCGGACCCTGTCCGTAGCCGAAAATTGCTCCTGCACGGAGGGGAGATCGATAAATTGATCGGCAAAGTGGAGCGGGCCGGCTACACCCTGGTACCACTCAATCTGCATTTTTCCAAAGGCCGCGTGAAAGCGGATATCGGCTTGGCCAAGGGCAAGAAGCAGCATGACAAACGGGCGACGGAGAAAGAGCGCGAGTGGCAAAGGGAGAAGGCCAGGCTCTTGAGGCATAAGCTGTAATGTGGTGTCCCGGCGAACCCAACGGCGAGGACCGGGCCGCTCCGAGAAAGACCGGCGTCGTCAGCGTCTCCGACTTGTACGGTTTCGACGACATCATCGACGTGCGTTCTCCGGCCGAATATGCAGAGGATCACGTGCCCGGGGCCGCGAACCTGCCCGTGCTGGCGAATGAGGAGCGGGCCCGGGTAGGCACCATCTACAAACAGGATTCCCCCTTCCGTGCCAGGAAGGTCGGCGCCGCCCTGGTGTCCCGCAACATCGCCAGGCACCTGGAGGGGTATCTCGCCGACAAGCCCAGAAATTACCGCCCCCTGGTGTACTGTTGGCGCGGAGGCGGTCGCAGCGGCGCCATGACCCATGTCCTGCGT
>JBJKSP010000333.1:0-9625 GCA_046703865.1 Thiobacillaceae bacterium | reverse complement strand
TCCATGTGCGATTCCCATTCGAAATCCAATAGCCAACTGGCAATTCTGTTCATGTCGCACGCAGGGCAAATTGAAGTCACGGATTCAGGGGATTCAGGAAAATACGACTAGATCGATTTCACACGCGCCCGCTCAAGCATTTCACCAGGCACGCTTCCAGGACGGAGTAAACGGCAGCAACGACCAAGCTCCGGAGGCTCGACCAGGCAATTTTGAAGATGGCGAAGTCTCTTTCCTTGGCCAGCACAAAGCTTTCGGAAGGACACCCTATGACGACCACAGCCACGAAACCCGATACCGTTGACCATTAAAAACCCGCACTTGGGCGGGTTTAGTGGACTGCGTTGGACGACAAAACTTCTATTAATGGTGGAGGCGGCGGGAATCGAACCCGCGTCCGCAAGCCCTCTACAGCAAGTTCTACATACTTATTCCGGTCGTTTGTTTCTAACCCTCAACCCGCCGGCCGGACAGGCTGGTCTCAGGCGAGCCACCTTGATTTAACGCTGAACCAAGCGGCCCGGATCAGCGCGAGCCCGTGTGAATGACTCCACCGCCGGTTTCCCGACCCAGTCCACGGGCGAACTGGTGTGGAGTCTGGCCATTAAGCGGCCAGAGCGTAAGTTTCGTCGTTGGCGACTATTGCTTTCCAGTGGATTTACGAGGGAACTGGTCCTCGGTATGCCCTTGTCTGCTTTGCGACCCACGTCGAAGCCAGGTCGCCCCCAGAAGGTACTCTTTAGGTGCGGTCCGGACCCAAAAGTTCAAGCCTGCCGCACGCCCGACCACACTACGTGTCGGGGCCGACATAGTCAAGCAGGCGGGCCGGCTCGCTGATGTAGCCCTGGGCACCCCATTCCCGGGGACGCTCCTCCCCGGCGATGTAGCCGTAGAGCGCGACGACGGCGGGCATGCCCGCGGCGGCGGCGGCCTGGATGTCCCGGGCGGCGTCCCCGACGTAGAGGCAGTCTCCGGGCGGGAAACCGGCGCTGCGGCAGGCGTGCAGGAGCGGCTCGGGATAGGGCTTGGGCCGGGCACAGGTATCGCCGGACACCACGCAGACGGCCCTGCCCAGCAGGCCCAGGTGGTCCAGTAGGGGCTCGGTGAATCGGGCCGGCTTGTTGGTCACCACGCCCCAGGCCAGGCCACGCGCTTCCAGGGCATCCAGCACGCGGTCCATACCCGGGAACAGGGTGGAACCGAGGGTGAGGTGGCGGTCGTAGATCTCCAGGAACTCCTGGCGCAGGGCCTCGTATCCGTCCCGTCCCGGCTCAACGCCGAAGCCCGCCCTGAGCAGGCCGCGGGCGCCGTGGGAGGCCTGGGGCCGCATGACTTGGTCGGCGAGCGGGTCCAGGCCGCGCCGCTTGCGCATTTCGTTGAGGCTGCGACCCAGGTCCGGGGCCGTGTCGACCAGGGTGCCGTCCAGGTCGAACAGGACGACCCGGATCACTGCAGGCCCGGTTTTCGGCAGGCCATCAGGTAGTTGACGTCGGTGTCCCGCTCCAGGCGGTAGGCCTTGGTGAAGGGGTTGTAGGTCATGCCCGTGATCTCCACCGACTCCAGGCCGGCCTTGCGCACGTAACCGGCCAGTTCGGACGGCTTGATGAAGCGGGCCCAGTCGTGGGTGCCCCGGGGCAGGAGGTTGAGCACGTATTCCGCGCCGACGATGGCCATGAGATTGCTCTTGGGATTGCGATTGAGTGTGGAAAAGAACAGCCAGCCGCCCGGTTTGGCCAGACGCGCGCAGGCCGAGATGGTGCTGGCGGGATCCGGCACGTGCTCCAGCATCTCCATGCAGGCGACCACGTCATAGGCCGCCGGTTGCTCGTCCGCCAGGGCCTCGGCGGAAATGGCCCGGTATTCCACCTGGCGGCCGGACTCCAGCAGGTGCAGCTTGGCCACCTTGAGCGCCTTCTCCGACAGGTCGATGCCGGTCACCGTCCCGCCCCGCTCGGCCATGCCCTCGGACAGGATGCCGCCGCCGCAGCCGACGTCGAGCACCTGCTTGCCCTCGATGCCGGCGAGCCGGTTGATCCATTCCAGGCGCAGGGGATTGATGTCGTGCAGGGGCTTGAATTCGGATTGGGGATCCCACCAGCGGTGGGCCAGTTGGCTGAATTTATCCAGTTCGGCTGGATCGGCGTTGCTCATGGATGGATTCCTCGCGGGTGTCCCGCATCTGATGCCCGGATTTTCGCCCAGACGGGGGGCCAGCGCTAGCCGCGGGCGGCATGCTGGTCGTAATAGCGCTTGAAGAGGCTTTCAAGCTCGTCGATCACCTCCGGCGCGGGGCGCTTGTGCATCACGTGCTGGGCCATGAGGGCGGAGGTCTCGTGCAGGAGCTGGTTGCGCTCCAGCATGGGATAGGTGGCCCGGAGGCGGCGGATGGCCTTGACCACGGTTTCCTGGTGGGGTCGCGGGATGTCCAGGGGGGCCTGGGGGACCATTTCCCCCTCCTCCTGCCCTGCTCTGGAGAGCAGGAATTCGGCGTAATCCAGGAGCCCCGCCCGCTGGGCCTCCGGCAGGGCGCGGTAGGCGCGCAGCAGCCTGCGCTCGTCCGCCGTCACAGTGCAATCTCGGACTGGTTCCTGACCAGGGGACTGTGTTCCAGGAAGTCCAGGAAGGACTGCAGCAGCTTGCTGCGGAACTTCTCCTGGGGATAGACCAGGGAAAGCTGGCGGCGCAGGGGCGGGTCCAGGGGGATGGCCACCAGTTCGCCCAGCCGCACCTCCTTGGCCACGGTAGTGCTGGACACGATGGCCACGCCCAGGCCCGCGGCCACGGCGCCCTTGATGGCCTCGCGGCTGCCCAGTTCCATGACCAGGTTCATCTCGTCCAGGTTGACGCCGTTTATCTTGAAGAAGTCGTCGATGCATTCCCGCGTCCCGGACCCCGTCTCCCGGCTGATGTAGGGCTGGGAGGCCGCCTGGCCGGGCGATACGGTGGACATCTTGGACAGGTCCGAGAAGGGCGCGCAGATCATGACCAGCTCGTCCTCGCAGCACACCTGGGTGACCAGGTTGGGGTGGTGGGAGGGCGCCTCGATGAGGCCGATGTCCAGGGTATGGTCGGCCACCTTGTTCTCGATGGTCTCGGAATTGGCCACCGTCAGCCGTGCCTGGGTCTCGGGATGGCGCTGCTTGAACTCGCCCAGCAGCCTGGGCAGCATGTACTCGGCGATGGTGGTGGACGCCCCGATAAGCAGCGGCCCGCTCACCTGGCCAGTCAGCTCGGAGATGCGTGCCTCCATCTCGGCGGTCATGTTGAGGATGCGCTCGGCATAGTCCAGGGCCAGCTCGCCGGCCGGGGTGAGGGAGATCCTGCCGTGGGAGCGCTCGAACAGACGGGTGTTGAAATGCTCCTCCAGTTGCTTGACCTGGAAGGTCACGGCCGGTTGGGTCATGAACAGCAGTTCCGCCGCCTTGGTGAAGGATAGCTGCTTGGCAACGGTATGAAAGACTTGCAGACGACGGTCGGCCATGATGCGAAATACGGGATCAATCAATTAATTTTATTGAACCATAATTTTCTTATTTAGACTAGCCATTTATATCCCGGATCCACCGTCTCAAGCGCGTCCCGAGCCGGCCGGCCGTTTCGTCCCTGCGGGATGGTCTCGGCGATGCGGCCCGTGATATAACGCCCCACACAAAATCCCTACAAATCCCAACAAGGTCTGAATGGATCGCGGCTTTTTCATCATCATGGCGGCGCAATTTTTTTCCGCGCTCGCCGACAACGCCCTCCTGATCGCCGCCATCGCCTATCTGAGGGAGATCCACGCCCCTCCGGCCCACGAGCCCCTCCTGAAGCTGTTCTTCACCATCTCCTACGTGGTCCTGGCCGCCTTCGTGGGCGCCTTCTCCGATTCCATGCCCAAGGGCCGGGTCATGTTCATCAGTAACAACATCAAGGTGGTGGGCTGTCTGATGATGGTCCTGGGGTTCAATCCGCTGTATGCCTACGGGGTGGTCGGGCTGGGGGCGGCCGCCTATTCGCCCGCCAAGTACGGCATCCTCACGGAATACCTGCCCCACAGCAAACTGGTGGCCGCCAACAGCTGGATCGAGGGCCTCACCGTCGCGGCCATCATCCTGGGCACCATGGTGGGCGGCTGGCTGATCAGCCCCCTGGTCCACCACTTCTTCGCGGCCGTCGACCGCGAGGTCTACGGCGGCACGATCTTCAACCTGCTGGACTACAGTGTCGGAGCCATCGCGGTGATTTATGTCGTGGCCGCCATCTTCAACCTGTGGATCCCCGATACCGGGGTGGACCACCGCGTGGCCCACAGGAACCCCCTGTTCCTGCTCAGGGACTTCTCCCACAGCTTGCGCCTGCTCTGGTTCGACAAACTGGGCCAGATCACCCTGGCGGTCACCACGCTGTTCTGGGGGGCGGGCGCCGCCCTGCAGTTCATCTTGCTGCGCTGGGCCCAGGTCTCCCTTCACATCCCGCTGCACGACGCCACCTATCTGCAGGTGGTGTTCGCCCTGGGGGTTGCGGTGGGCGCGGTGGTGGCCGGCAAGCTGGTCCCCATCTCCAAGTCGGTGAACGTCATCACGGTGGGGATCGTCATGGGCCTGGCCGCCACCCTGATGGTCGTCATCCACACCCTGGTCCCGGCCGTCATCCTGATGGTGATCATCGGCGCCATGTCGGGCTTTTTCGTGGTACCCATGAACGCCCTGCTCCAGCACCGGGGACACATCCTCATGGGTGCGGGCCATTCCATCGCGGTGCAGAACTTCAACGAGAACCTGAGCATCCTGGTCATGCTGGGCCTGTACTCGATCCTGGTCTGGTCCAAGTTGTCCGTGAATGCCGTGATCCTCCTGTTCGGCCTGTTCGTGGCCGTCACCATGTTCCTGGTGCATCGCTGGCACCGCTCCAACATGCGGGTGCACAAGGAGGAGCTGGAACACCTGCTGGAGATCGCCTCGACCCTCCATCACCCGCCCCCCGCCGCCCATCCCCACACCACGGCGGAAGACCTGAGGGAGGCGATCCACCCCCCGGGGGCCTTGCTGAAGTCGGTCAGGCACATCGCCCACAAACCCGTCCAATCCGGCCACCGGCACAAGGCGAAGCGCAAGACCGACAGGTGAACGCACCTCCGGAGCGGCAGAGCCGGACCCCCGTCGCGACCCGGCCCGGCGCCTTCGGGTAGAATGCTCGCGGTTTCGCCCGATAACAGCGGTGCTGTCCTGCCACAAGCTCGCAAGGCAGCAGGCAGCCGTTCCTCGACATGACAAACCACCTGCTCGACAAATTGGGGCTGTCGTTCACCACGGCCTCCTGGCTGCCCGAAGTGTTCACGGTGGTGCTTGCCGTGCTGGCCCTGAACCTGGCGGCCAGCCTGATCCTGCGCCGGCTGCAACGCCTGGCGAGCCAGACCACCAACATCTGGGACGACGCCGTGATCCAGGCCCTGCGGCGGCCTGTGACCGTGATGCTGTGGATCGTGGGCATCGGCTTCGCCGCCGGCATCGTGCACCAGCGCACCGGCGCGCCCATCTTCCAGGCCATCGGCCCCATCCGGGACATCGGGGTGATCGTCTGCCTGACCTGGTTCCTGGTGCGGCTGATCCGCAACGTGGAGGCCGGCATTGCCGCCCAGCGCCGGGCACAGGGCGGCCCGGTAGACCTGACCTCGGTGGATGCCATCAGCAAGCTGCTGCGGCTGTCCGTGCTCATCACCGCGGCCCTGGTCACCCTCCAGACCCTGGGCTTCAGCATCTCCGGCGTGCTGGCCTTCGGCGGCATCGGCGGCATCGCCGTGGGCTTCGCCGCCAAGGACCTCCTGGCCAACCTGTTCGGGGGACTGGCCGTCTACCTGGACCGCCCCTTCACGGTGGGCGAATGGATCCGTTCCCCGGACAAAGAGATCGAGGGCACGGTGGAGCATATCGGCTGGCGCCAGACCCGCATCCGCGCCTTCAACAAGAATCCCATCTACGTGCCCAACGCCCTGTTCACCACCATTGTGGTGGAGAACCCCACGCGCATGAGCAACCGCCGCATCAAGGAGATCATCGGCATCCGCTACGATGACCTGGGCATGATGGCCGTCATCGTGGATGAGGTGCGCTCCATGCTGCAGAACCACCCCGAGATCGACACGGACACGACCCTGATCGTCAACTTCAACGAGTTCGCCGACTCTTCCGTCAACTTCCTGGTCTACACCTTCACCAAGACCAAGGAGTGGGTGCGCTACCACGAGATCAAGCAGGAGATCCTGTTGAAGATCGCCGATATCATCGCCGCCCACGGCGCCGAGATCGCCTTCCCCACCCGCACCCTGCACCTGATCCAGGACGGGGAAGCGAGCGAAACGGCGCCCTGACCCCGCCGTAAAGGGCGCCTACAGACGGGCAGGTCGATCGGGCAGCTCGTTGGGGTTGTCCGGCCCGGCCGGGAACAGGACCTCCAGCCGTTTTCCGGTCTCGCCGATGCCCAGCAGCAGGCCTTCCTCGTAACGGCCGTTTTTGAAGCGCGCCTCCATGGCGCGGCAGATGTCGTCCCACTCCGCCTGGGGGATCCGGCGGGCGATGCCCCGGTCGGCCACGATCTCCACGTCCCGGTCCGCCAGCAGGAGATAGATCAGCACGCCGTTGTTGTGCTCCGTGTCCCATACCCGCAGTTGGGAGAACACTTCGACGGCCCTGTCCCGAGCGGTCTTTCCGGCCAGCAGGGGGATGAGGTGGAGGCTGCCTTCCACGGCAAAGCGGATTTCGCCGCCATGGCGAGCTTCGGAAGCCGCCACGGCCGCTCCGATGCGGTCCAGGGCCGCCCTGGGCAGGGCCCGGTAGCCCAGCCACTCGGGATAGAGGAGATGCCTCAGGAGCCGTGCCAGACCCATGCCGTTCACCATCTGCCGGAGGCACCGCCTCCGCCGAAGCCGCCACCGCCGCCGGAAAAACCCCCGCCCCCGAAGCCTCCGCCGAAACCCCCTCCCCTGCCGAACCCGCCCCCACCCCAATAGCCGCCCATGAGGGTGATGAAGAAGGCGATCAGGGCGATGGCCAGGGCCACGCCCAGGCCCCCCAGGAGCAGCCAGGCACCGAAGAAGGCCACGCCCCCCGCCACGGACGCCCCCAGTAGCCGTCCCAGCATCGCGCGCAACAGACCGCCCACCACGAAGATGAAGAGCATGGCCACGGGCAGGGCATGGCCGAACAGTCCGCCGCCTCTGCCGGCACGGGTCTCGGCCGGTGCCGGCAGGGGTTCGCCCCGGATCAGCTTCATCAGGCCGTCCACGCCGGCATCGATGCCGCCGGCGAAGTCCCCCGCACGGAAGCGCGGCACGATGACGTCCCCGATGATGCGATTGGCCACGGCGTCGGGGATGGTCCCCTCCAGCCCGTAGCCCACCTCGATGCGCAGGGCGCGGTCATTCTTGGCCACGATCAGCAGGACCCCGTCGTCCACCCCCTTGCGGCCCAGCCGCCACCGATCCACCACACGGATGGAATACTGCTCGATGGTTTCCGGTCGGGTGGTGGGGACGATCAGGACGGCGATCTGGCTGCCCTTCTCCTGCTCGAAGGCGGCCAGTTTCCGTTCCAGGGCCTGCCGCTGGGCGGGATTGAGGGTGGCGGTGAGATCGGTGACCCGGGCGTTCAGGGCCGGGATCGCCTGATCGCTGAAACCCAGGATCGCGATCAACAGGGCCAGCAGCCCGATGCACCATAGTACAGCCGTCCTGGCCGACCCGCCCCTCACGCCTTACGCCTCACTGAGCTGCAGGCGCCGGCTCGCCGCCGCCGAAATCCACTTTAGGCGGCGCCGAGATGGCCTTTTCGTTCTCCACCGTGAAACTGGCCTTGGTCTTGTAGCCGAACATCATGGCAGTCAGGTTGCTGGGGAACTGCCGCACGGTCGTGTTGTAGGCCTGGACCGCCTTGATGTAGCGGTTGCGGGCCACCGCGATGCGGTTTTCCGTCCCTTCGAGCTGGGCCTGCAGGTCCCGGAAGGCGGTGTCCGCCTTGAGCTGGGGATAATTCTCGGCCACCACCAGCAGACGGCTCAGGGCGCTGGTGAGCTCGCCCTGCGCGGCCTGGAACTTGCGAAAGGCCGCCGCGTCGTTCACCAGTTCGGGGGTGGCCTGGACCTGCCCCACCCGCGCCCTCGCCTCGGTCACCCGGGTGAGCACCTGGCGCTCGTGGGCGGCGTAGCCCTTCACCGTGTTGACCAGGTTGGGCACCAGGTCGGCGCGGCGCTGATACTGGTTCAGGACCTCGGACCAGGCCGCCTTGATCCCCTCGTCCTGGACCTGGAGGGTGTTGTAACCGCAGCCCGACAGCCCCAGGGCCGTCAGCAACAGAGCCAGCCATGACATCCATTTGCGCATCTTTACCTCCTTCGTCTATTCCCAGTCCATCAGGCGCACGCGCCCACCGTCCGCCCAACAAGAAGATCAGGGCTGCGAGCCCGACTTCAAACCCGCCATGGTGTCCCGCGCGAGCACCAGGTCCTCCCAGGCCTTGGCCTTGTCGGCCGGATTGCGCAACAGATAGGCCGGATGGTAGGTCACCAGCATGGGCACGCCCCGGTAGCGGTGCACCGTGCCCCGCAGGCGCGAGATGGAGGCATCCGTGACCAACAGGCTCTGGACCGCGAACCGCCCCATGGCCATGATGAGCCTGGGCCGGATCAGGTCGATCTGGCGCTCCAGATAGGGCAGGCAGGCCGCCACCTCCTCCGGCTTCGGGTCCCGGTTCCTGGGGGGCCGGGACTTGAGCACGTTGGCGATGTAGACGTTTTCCCCCCGCTTCAACCCGATGGCGGCCAGCATGGCGTCCAGCAGCTTGCCGGCCTGGCCGACGAAGGGCTCGCCCAACCGGTCCTCGTCCGCCCCCGGCGCCTCGCCCACGAACAGCCACTCCGCATTCACGTCCCCCACACCCCACACGCCCTGGGTGCGGCCCTCGTGCCGTACCCAGCGGGAGCAGGAGAGCACGGCCTGGCGCAGCTCGTCCCATTGCATCCCCTCGATGCCGGCTTCCGGAGGCGGAAGCTCAGGGACCTCCGGGGACGTCGGCATCTCGTCGACCGCATCCCGGCGCACAGGGCGGTCGCGCAGCTTCCAGAGCGGCCACACGCCGAGGACCCTGAGCCTTTCCTCCCGAGGCAGGCTCACAGCATCAACCTCATGACCAGGGCATCCTCCCTGCCCTGGTCGGCCGGATAATAGCCGCGCCTCAGGGCGATGCCATCGAAGCCGAGCCGATCGTACATGCGCACGGCCAGCGTGTTGCTGGGCCGCACCTCCAGATAGAGGCTCACTACCCCGTGGCCGCGGGCGGTCTCGATCAGATGGTGCATGATCTCCCGACCGTGGCCCCGGCCCTGGTATTGGGGCGAGACGCAGCAATTGAGCACATGGCCCTCGTCCACCGCGATGACGAGCACGCTGTAGCCCACCAGCTCGCCCCCCTTCTCCGCCACCCAGCAGCTGTAGCCGGCACGCAGGCAGTCGCGGAAATTGCCCATGGTCCAGGGATACGGATAGGCGGCGCGCTCGATGCGGATGATCCGGTCCAGATCCACCTCGGTCATGGGGCGGAATCTCAAGGGATGCGGTTCGAGGACGGCGCTCATCTCTCGCTGGTCTTCAGGG
>JBJKSP010000332.1:0-6598 GCA_046703865.1 Thiobacillaceae bacterium | reverse complement strand
GTCCAGGTCGAATTCGCGTTCCAGTTCCCGTGCGCTGACCTGGTGCCCGCCGTATTTCGTCGTGAGACGGATGATGATGTTCCTCAGCTCCCGTACGTTGCCGGGGAAGTGGTAGTCCTCCCACAGCCGGACGGCGTCGGGTGAGAGGGTGAAGGCGGCCACCCCGGATTCCCGCGTATAGAAGTCGCGGTAGTGATCCAGCAGGGCCTGCTTGTCGTCGTTCTGTTCCCGGAGGGGGGGTACGTGGATGGAAAACACGGACAGGCGGTGGTACTGGTCGCCGCGGAATCGGCCTTCCCGAACTTCCTTGCGCAGGTCGCGGTTGGTGGCGGTAATGATGCGCGCATTGGAGAAGCGGCTCTGGGTCTCCCCCACGCGCTGGAATTCCCCGTTCTCCAGGACCCGCAGGAGCTTGGCCTGAAGTTCGAGAGGCAGTTCACCGATTTCGTCCAGAAACAGGGTCCCGTCACGGGCATCCTCGAAATAGCCCGAGTGTGCCTGGTTTGCGCCCGTGAAGGCCCCCTTGGCATAACCGAACAGCGTGGGCTCCACCAGAGTGGGCGAGATGGCGGCGCAGTTCAGGGCCAGATAGGGTTTCTCCGACCGCTTCGACCAGTCATGCAGGCTGACTGCCACCAGTTCTTTGCCGCTGCCGGATTCCCCCTCCACCAATACCGGAAAGGGTGCGTCCGCATACAGGTGGATCTGCTGGCGCAGGCGATCGATGGCGTAACTCTTGCCGACGATGCCACCTTCGGGCGCCTGGGGCCTTTCCGCAGCGGGCTCGGCCTTGGGACCGTCGAAGCGCAGAGCAGAGAGCAAGGCCTCTTTGATGTGCTCGGGATCGGCGGGTTTGGCGATGAAATCGGTGGCGCCCAGGGCGCGTGCGTGGCGCGCATTGACCTCATCGTTCTGGCCCGACAGGACCAGGATCTTGATGTTCTTGGAGTGGTTCAACAGGTCGGCAATCAGGGCGAAACCCTCGTCCGGCTTGTGCTGGGTCGGAGGCAGGCCAAGGTCGACCAAGGCCAGAGGAGGGATGTCCTGCAACTGGGTGAGCAGGCTCTTGACCTGAGTCCGGGACTCGGCGACGAAGACCTCGAATTCGCGTGACAGGACAAAATTGAGGGTGTCCGTGATCACGGGGTCGTCGTCGACAATCAGAAGTCCTGGCTTCTCGGCATTCATGTACGGGTCTCCAGGTGATGTTCGGTTGGAGCGATTGGGGTTAACACGCCCTAAGGGGTTACGAAGTAAGACGCGATCAACCAACCGTCTCCCTTGTCGCAGACGGAGTCTAGGCGGATGTGTTGCATCGAGTCATGGGTGCGCAGTCGGCACGCCTTACCGTGGGCATAACTGGCACCATCCATGATCAGGAATTCCGATGTTCCTTGGGAGTACTGGAGTCCCGGGATGGCCCGGCCGATTTCCGGTATGCCTTTTTCATCCACGCTGTAGCTCATGTTGACCGCTTCTTCGACTTCGATGAAGACGAGCCGGGGTTGAGTGGTGATCACCTCGGTGCCGATGGTGCGCCAGTCTTCATCTTGGCGTCCGATTCGGCGCACCACGGCAATGTGCCAGGATTCCCCGGGGTCGGGTCTGAAGGCCAACAGCTTGCCGACCTTGATCCATTCGCCGTCGTCATTGCGGACGGAAAACCCCAGACCCCGCTCGCTGCGATCCTTGAGTATCCAGTGTTCGAGGGAATCCGTGCGATGGTCGTTGTTGACGCGCTGCTGCACGGTGACCTTGGTCCGCTCGGTGACGAAGCCGTACAGCTTGATGTCGAGGATCTCCTCTGGGCTCAGGTTGGATCGAGCGCTGACACCTGCCGCGGCGTCCAATTCCTTTTGGAGGTGGGAGCAGATGTTGCCGAGATCACGGATCACCTGCCAGCGCCCCTCGACCATCTGGCGTTGGCTTGCCCTGCGCTCGCGGTTGGCGCTGGTGGCCCATTCTCCCTCGACATATTCCAGCAATTCATAGCCGTCGGGCAGGCGGAATTCCTCCCCAAGTCCCAATGATGCAGGCGTTTGGCCCGACTTGAGGGCGCGTTTGACGACTTCGATGTGCTCGGTCAGGGGCTCCATGCAGATGAAGCGGCAGGTGGCATCGCATTCGCCGCGGATTCGGCGCAGACCATGGCCCTTCGCGGTGTCGACGTAAAATTGGTGGCGCTCGGCATTGAACACCGTCTCCAGTTGCAGCAGGTGTGACCAGTTGTCCAGCCATTGGTCCACCATCTCGACCTGGCGGGGGGTCAGACTGCCGGCCCCCAATGGGGAAAGCATGAGGGCCTGGACGTATTCGTCGGTGCAGCTGGTTTGATTCGCATCGTGGCCATAGATCCTGAATTTGTCGCCCTGGTAGTTGTCGAACTCGCTGATGCGATAGTGGTTGTGGACCCTCAGCCAAAGCTTTTCATCGATCTTTTCGTATCGGAAATAGCGCCACTTGAAGATATCGGCGAAACCCCGGAGGGTGCGCGCGGTGATGAGCGGCACGGAAGCTTGGATGCGGCTACCCCCGGGATTGGAGACGAAATCCATCAGGAAGGCGTGGTATCCCCGCGTGATCTCCCAATAAAAAGCGTGAACGGCGGTCCACAGCCTGGACTCGATGACCTTGGACATGCGCGGATTGCGCAGGTACTGGGTACACAGGGAATACTGCATGTCCCGCGCCTGCTCATCCAGGTGCATGAGCACATGCAGGCGTTCCTTCGACATGGGCAGGCTGGCGTGGTTGAACTGGATGAGACTCTGGACCACCTGTTCCTGGGCGGTGTAGATATCGCCGGCCGGCAGTTCCTGTATCCAGCGCGAGACGGTACGCAGGTCGGTCAGCGGGTCGTCGCTGGACTTCTTGCGCTTGAAGAAACTGAACATGCGCCTCGCTCCTGGGTTGAACCCGAATCAGCCACCTAGCTTGTCCGCCACCCATGCTGTCACAGCGGCCAGGGCAACGGGGAGATCTTGGGGACGATTGCCTCCTGCCTGAGCCATGTCCGGCCTACCACCGCCTTTGCCGCCAACCTGGCCTGCGACGAAACTGACCAATTCGCCGGCCTTGATGGCCTGGGTCAGATCCGGCGTCACTGCCGCGACCAGATTGACTTTCCCGTCCAGGGGACTACCCAGGACCAGAGCGCAGGATTTGAGCTTGTCCCGCAGTTTATCAGCAAGTTCGCGCAGAGATTTGGCGTCTGCCCCTTCCACGCTGGAGGCCAGGACCCGGACCCCCTTCACGTCGATCGCCTGGTCGGCGAGTTCGTCCCCCTGGCTGCTGGCGAGCTGCGAGTTGTAACCTCCCAGTTCCTTTTCGAGCGCCCTGACCTGGTCCTGGATCTGCCCCAGTTTGGCGGCGATTTCACTGGGCTGGGACTTGAGCCGGTCAGCCAGTTCCCGCAACAGGTCCTCTTGGGCCTGCACGACGAGGAGGGCGCGCGGACCCGTAGCCGCCTCGATGCGCCGCACCCCGCTGGCCACTCCGCTTTCCGAAACGATCTTGAACAGTCCGATTTCGCCGGTGCGTCGAACATGGGTCCCGCCGCACAGCTCCGTGGAGAAGCCGCCCATGCCGACCACGCGCACTTCGTCGCCGTACTTCTCCCCGAACAAGGCCATGGCCCCCGCCTTGATGGCCTCGTCATGCTTCATGAGACGTGTCTCGACGGCAGAATCGCGTCGGATTTCCGCATTGACCAGGTCCTCGATCCTGCGCAGTTCATCCTGGGTGACGGGCTGGGGATGGGCGAAATCGAAGCGTGTGCGCTCCGGGTCCACCAGCGAACCCTTCTGGGTCACATGCTTGCCCAGCACCAGGCGCAGGGCCGCGTGCATCAGGTGGGTGGCGGAGTGGTTGTAGGCCGCCCGCTGGCGCGCCTCGGCGTCCACCCTGGCCGTGACCGTGTCACCCAGTGCGAGCCTGCCCGTCGTCAGCCTGCCCTTGTGTCCGAAGACCTCGGCCTGGATCTTCTGGGTGTCCAGGACGTGGAACACGCCGTGACCGGAGGCAAGCTCGCCCCTGTCCCCCACCTGGCCGCCGGACTCGGCATAGAACGGCGTGCGGTCCAGTACGATGACCGCCTCGTCGTTCGAGACGATCTCGGAAACCGGGCTGCCTTCCTTGTAAAGGGCCAGGATCCGGGCCTCCTGCCGCAGGGTTTCGTATCCGACGAATTCGGTCCTGCCGCCGCCGAATTCCAGGCTCTTGCCCATGGCGAACTTGCTCGCGGCCCGGGCCCTCTCGCGCTGCAACTCCATGGCCGCCTCGAAACCGGCGAAATCGACGTTGAAGCCCCGTTCCCGGGCGATGTCGGCGGTAAGGTCCAGAGGGAAACCGTAGGTGTCGTAGAGCTTGAACACGGTTTCGCCGTCCAACATATGGTCTTCGGACTGCATGGCCGCCTCCAGGACCGACATGCCGTGTTCCAGGGTTTCGGCGAAGCGTTCCTCCTCCTGCTTCAATACGGCGGTGACGTTCGGCTGGGCCTGCACCAGTTCGGGGTAGGCCTCACCCATGGTATGGCACAGGTCCTCCACCAGCGTGTGGAAAAAGGGCTGCTTGCGTCCCAGCTTGTAGCCGTGCCGTATGGCCCGCCGGATGATGCGGCGCAGTACGTAGCCGCGGCCCTCGTTGCCGGGGATGACGCCGTCCGTGATCAGGAAGGCGCAGGCCCGGATGTGGTCCGCGATCACCTTTAGGGAGTTGCTGCCCAGGTCGGTGGTGCCGGTTTCCCGCGCCGCGGCCGCGATCAGGTCCCGGATAAGGTCGATTTCGTAGTTGGAATGCACCCCCTGCAAGACCGCAGAGATGCGCTCCAGGCCCATGCCGGTATCCACGCTGGGTTTGGGCAGCGGATGCATGGTTCCGTGTTCGTCACGGTTGTACTGCATGAACACCAGGTTCCAGATTTCGATGTAACGGTCGCCGTCGGCATCGGGTGAGCCGGGTGGCCCGCCCTCGATTTCCGGGCCGTGGTCGTAGAAGATCTCGGTACAGGGGCCGCAGGGTCCGGTATCGCCCATCTGCCAGAAATTGTCCGACTGGTATTTGCCAGCTCCGGCTTTGTCCCCGATGCGGATGCACCTTTCTGCCGGGACGCCGATTTCCTCCGTCCAGATGCGGAAGGCCTCATCGTCATCGACGTAGACGGTGGTCCATAGCCTGTCCCTGGGAATGCCATAGACCCCGGTGATGAGTTCCCAGGCGTAATGGATGGCCTCGCGCTTGAAATAGTCGCCGAAGCTGAAGTTGCCCAACATCTCGAAGAAGGTGTGGTGCCGGGAGGTATAACCCACATTTTCCAGATCGTTGTGCTTGCCGCCGGCGCGCACACAGCGCTGGGACGAGGCGGCCCGGAGATAGGGCCTCTGTTCCCGGCCGAGAAAGACGTCCTTGAATTGCACCATGCCGGCATTGGTAAACAACAATGTGGGATCGTTGGCAGGGATCAGCGGACTCGACGGAACCACCGCATGGCCCTTCGAGGCGAAGAAATCGAGAAACATGCGACGTATTTCGCTGCTTTTCATGGCTTACAAGGTCACAAACTCGAGCTGTCGCATTGTAGTCCGGATACAGCGTGCGAAGCGAGCGGACTCACGCCCCAACGCCCGGCTGGACGGGTTGTTAGCGGATTGAAGTCGGGTTGGAGAAGCACGCTCAGTGAAGTGTCTAAGTTTATGGCCGACCGTTGGAGATGGAGCGCCTGAGGCGCATTGCAGGCGGATGCTTCATAGGGCAGCCGCGCAATCCGCCTCCTCTTCGTGGCAAAAATAGAGTATGTTCCCATACCGGGATTGTGGGTGAACTATTTGAAATTTCATGGGAAAATGATAAATTAGCCATCTCTAATATTGCGAGGCAGTGACGTGCTCGGTATGTCCAGCTTTCGGGAGGTTGGGGTCGATTTTCTCGATGCGGCCGGCGAGGGTGCGATCCATGTGATCGACGTGCGCACCGAAGCCGAGGTTGCACGCGGCGTCATCGAAGGTGCCATCCATATCCCCCTGCACCTTCTCCCATTGCGTGCGGACGAGATACCTCAGGACAAACCCGTTTTGGTCTATTGCAATTCGGGCGCACGCTCGGCCCAAGCTTGCGCGTTCATGGCCACCAAGGGCTATCGCAACATGCATAACCTGAGCGGCGGAATACTGGCCTGGGCGAGGGCCGGCAGGCCGATCACCAGCCTGTCCTGAGTGCGCCGGTCAGCCTCATTCCGGTCCTTTCCCGGGAGGCGATGCGGCATGCGCGAGCTTGTTGCAATATCGAATAACCTGGTTTAATGTTCCCCCGCTTATTTAGCACATCCTAATTTGTTGAAGGAGAAGGTCAAATGGATTTCAACAAGGAACTCGACGCGCGTGGCCTGAATTGTCCCCTACCCATCCTGCGTACCAAGAAAACCCTGAATGAAATGGGCTCCGGCGAGGTGCTCAAGGTCATTGCCACCGATCCGGGTTCAGTTAAGGACTTTGCCGCTTTCGCCAAGCAGACCGGCAACGAGCTCATGTCGTCGGCAGAGGGCGGCGGTGAATTCACGTTCTTCATCAAGAAGAAGTGAGGTGGAGCCCGTGCCTAGCCA
>JBJKSP010000331.1:0-3518 GCA_046703865.1 Thiobacillaceae bacterium | reverse complement strand
CAAAGGGGGGCGCCCAAATCGCCCCCGTCCCGGAGGGTTGCCACGACAAATGCGCGTCTGCCACGTTGCAAAGCTTGCGAATGGAATGACCATTCGCCGCGCTTTGCGCCTCGCATCCATCGCATTTTCGTGGCAACGCATGGGTGAAATTAGTGTTAACAGGCCCTAGGGGCGTGCCGGACAGGCCAGGTCGATATCGGACATCTTCATGTAGGAGCGACCTCCAGGTCGCGATTGCCGAGGACGGTCGCGACCTGGAGGTCGCTCCTACAGACAACCGGGACAGTTCGTGCTCCGGGCGCGGGGGTCAGGCTTCGGGAGTCTCCATGCCCGCCGCCTGCCGGTCGGCGTGGTAGCTGGAGCGCACCATGGGGCCGCTGGCCACGTTTCTGAAGCCCAGCTCGTAGGCCGCCGCCCCGAATTCCGCGAACCGTTCCGGGGTGACGAAGCGTTCCACCGGCAGGTGGTGGATCGAGGGCTGCAGGTACTGGCCCACGGTGAGCATGTCCACGTCGTGGGCGCGCAGGTCGCGCAACACCTGCATCGCTTCCGCGTCCGTCTCCCCCAGGCCCAGCATGATGCCGGACTTGGTGGGCACGTCCGGTACCCGGGCCTTGAATGCGCGCAGCAGCGCCAGGGAATGGACGTAGTCGGCCCCCGGCCGGCAGGCCCGGTAGAGCCGAGGCACGGTCTCCAGGTTGTGGTTCATGACGTCCGGCGGGGTGTCGGCCAGGACGTCCAGGGCGGTCTCCAGTCGGCCCCGGAAGTCCGGGGTGAGGATCTCGATGCGGGTGCCCGGGGAGCGTTCGCGCACGGCCCGGATGCAGGCAGCGAAGTGCGCCGCCCCGCCGTCGCGCAGGACGACCCGGTCCACGCTGGTGACCACCACGTATTTCAGCCCCAGGGCGGCCACCGTCCGGGCCAGGTGGTCCGGCTCGGCCGGATCGGGGGGCAGCGGCTTGCCGTGGCCCACGTCGCAGAAGGGACAGCGCCGGGTGCACAAATCACCCAGGATCATGAAGGTGGCGGTGCCGTGGTGGAAGCATTCCCCCAGGTTGGGGCAGGAGGCCTCCTCGCACACGGTGTGCAGCCTGGCCTCCCTCAGAAGCGCCTTGACCCGGGCCACCCCGGGCGAGGCGGGGGCCTTGGCCCGGATCCAGGCGGGCAGGCGCGTGCGGGGCCTGGGCTCCACCTTGACCGGGATGCGGGCCACCTTGGCGGCGCCCTTGTGAAGTTCGGGATCGGCCATATAACGTCCTGATTGGCAATGGCCCATTTTACCGTCCAAAAGAGACACCTGTAGGCGTCCGGGGGATCGGATCGGCGTTTCCATGCCCTCAGACCCTGTCCGCCCCGGCGCCGGACCCTTTTGACCCCACCCATGACCGACGACGCCCCCATCCCCGTCACCCTGCTCAGCGGCTTCCTGGGTAGCGGCAAGACCACCCTGCTCAATCGGCTGCTGGCCCGCATGCCGCTGACTGCCGTGGTGATGAACGAGTTCGGCGAGACCGCCCTGGACCACCGGCTGCTGGAGGAATCCCGTGGCCCCCTGGCCCTGCTCTCGGGCGGCTGCCTCTGCTGCCAGGTGCAGGGCGCCCTGGCCCCCACCCTCAAGAACCTGTGGATGGCGCGGAGCCGAGGGGAACTGCCGCCCTACGGCCGCATCGTCATCGAGACCACCGGCATCGCCGACCCGGCCCCCATCCTGGACGCGCTGCTCCACGACCGTTGGCTTGCCGCCCGGCACCGGCTGGACGGCATCGTCACCACCGTGGATGCCCAGCTGGGCATGGGGCAACTCGACGATCATCCGGAGGCCCTGCGCCAGGCGGCGGTGGCGGATGTGCTGCTGCTGACCAAGGGTGACCTGGCGCACGACGACGCCCTCGCCTCCCTGTCCGCCCGCCTGGTGGAGATCAACCCTCCGGCCCCGCAGCATCGGGTCCTGAATGGGGAGATCGACCCGTCCCGGATCCTCGATCTGGGCCTCTTCAGCCCCGCCCGCAAGCACCCGGACGTGGCCCGTTGGCTGGCCCAGGCCCGCTACCGTCCGGCCCGAGCCGCCTCCCTGGGCGGCCGGACGGCTCCGGAGACGGCTTTCCATGACCCCCGCATCCGCGCCTTCAGCATCTCCTTCGACGACCCCCTGGACTGGGACGGCGTGGCCGCCGCCCTGGAGATGCTGGCGGGCTTCCGGCCCAAGGCGCTGCTGCGCATGAAGGCCCTGCTCAATCTCCGGGGCCGGGACAGGCCCGTGGTCCTGCACGGGGTGCAGCACGTCATGTATCCCCCGGCCGAGCTGGAGGCCTGGCCGGACGCCGACCGCCACAGTCGCTTCGTGTTCGTCACCGAAGGCCTGGACGAGGCCTTCGTGGCTAAGTTGCTGGAAGACTTCGCCCGGGCGGCGTCCGGCGGCCTGCTGCCGGGAGGGCCGGCGTGATGAGCAGATTTGGGTTCACCCGGACCGCCGGCTCGGGTAGGCTTACGCATTTCTCGTCGGCTGCCGCGGAACCCTCGCCATGAAGTTCACTCCCGAGTCCTTCCGGGCCTGGAAGCACAAGAACATCACCCTGCTGGGCATGTCCGGGGTGGGCAAGACCCATCTCGCCTCCACCCTGCGCCGCCACGACTGGTTCCACTATTCCGGCGACTACCGCATCGGCACCCGCTACCTGGACGAACCCATCCTGGACCTGATCAAGCGGCAGGCCATGCAGGTGCCTTTCCTGCGGGAGCTGCTGCGCAACGACTGGATCGACATCCAGAACAACATCCGCATCGTGGACCTGGGCCCGGTATTGTCCTTCGTCGGCAAGCTGGGCAACCCGGACCTGGGGGGCCTTTCGCTCACCGAGTTCAGCCGCCGACAGGCCCTGTACCGGGAGGGAGAGGTCGCCGCCATGAAGGACGTGCCGGAATTCATCCGCAAGGGTCGGGAGATCTACGGCTACGACAACTTCATCAACGACGTGGGCGGCAGCCTGTGCGAGCTGGAGGACGACTCGGTCATCAAGCTGCTCGCGGCCCACACCCTGATCCTGTACATCCAGGTGACCACCAGGGAAGAAGAGGACACCCTGATCCATCGGGCCCAGGCGGACCCCAAGCCGCTTTACTACCGTCCCGCCTTCCTGGCCGAACACCTGCCCCGCTACACGGCCATCGCCGACCCCCACGGCTACACGGTCACGTCCCGGGAGGTGGCCCAGGCCCGGGACGAACGGGACTTCCTGGCCCTGGTCGAAACCGCCATCGCCCGCAAGGGGAAGGGCGAGTAGCGGAAGGGATACGCCATGCCCATCGTCGCCCACAACGATCTGCCCACCTTCGACCGGCTGCATCGGGAGGGCCAGACCGTGCTGTCCACCGACCGGGCCCTGCACCAGGAGATCCGGGAGCTGCACATCGGCCTGCTGAACATGATGCCCGACGCGGCCCTGGAGGCCACCGAACGCCAGTTCTTCCGGCTGGTGGGCGAGAGCAACCCCATCGCCCAGTTCTACGTGCACCCCTTC
>JBJKSP010000330.1:0-4422 GCA_046703865.1 Thiobacillaceae bacterium | reverse complement strand
GTGGCGTGGGTGAGGGCCAGACGTATTCCGTTGAGGTCGAAGAGCGACTGGCTTATCTTCCAGGGCTTGGTCTCGGCGGGGGCCGGGGTTGAGGTAGAGGCCGGGTCCGAAACGGGCCGGACCGGGTCCTGCACGGACACCTTTTGTGCCTGGGGACCGGCAGGGAACCAATCCTGGACGTTCAGCCGTCCCTGGGCGAAGCGGCTCAGGCGGACGGCGCCGCCGTGGAGGGCGATGTTCCCGACGGTCAGGCTGCGGCTGGCCAGGTCGAAGCGCCCTTCGGTCAGATCCAGGTGGTCCAAGGCCACGGCATCGTTCTGAGCGCCGGTGCCCCGGAGCCTGAGCCCGGCCACCTTGAGCCCCATGTTCTCCAGGGACAGATCCAGGTGCTTGTCCGCATAGGCCATGTGATAGGTCGCCACCATGGTGGCGTTGCCGCCCGGGGCGGCGATATTCACCCTCTCCTTGAGATAGGGCATCAGCCGGGCCAGCTGCAGCCCCTCCAGGGAAAAGGCCCCCGTGACGGACAAGGGTTTGAGCCGGAGATCGCCCTTCCAACGCAGTTTTGCGCCGAACACGCTGTCGGCCGACAGGTGGTAGATCCCTTTGTCTTCGGGCAGGGTGGAGAGATCGGTGAGGTTGAGATGCAGCGGATCGAGCCGGGTGTGGAAGGCGGGCTTCACCGTGTGGTCCGTGAAATCCAGGCGCCCGTCGATGAGGGCGATATGGCGGATCTTGAGCCTGGGCGGCCCTCCCTCCTTCTCCTTCTCCTGGCCCTTGCCCCGATTCAGGGCCGCCATGAGCCCGCTGAAGTTGAGGCTGCCGTCGGGCCGCAATTCCAGCGTCACCGAAGGTCCCGTGAGGCGGATGTCGTCGAACACGTAGGCCCATTTCCACAGGCTCGCCGCCGAGAAGTCCACGAACAGCTTCCGGAATCCCAGCAGGGGTGCGCCGTCGGGTCCGCTCAGGCGCACGTGGGTCAGGCGTATGGAAAGCGCCAGGGGGTTGATTTCCGGCCGGTCCATGGTCAGCCTTTGCCCGAGATCCCGGGACACATAGCGCTCGGCGGCCCATTTCACCAGGGGCGGAGCGAGCCAGTAACCCCCCGCCAGGTACAGGATCACCGCCGCCGCGATCAGGATCAGATAGCGTTTGGGGAGATAGCGTCTGAGGTCTGGCATGGCGCCTCCCGGGGGGTTATGAGTGCAGATGCCCGAAGAACAGATATCCGGCGAACACGGCGGCCGTGAACCCGGCCAGGTCCGCGGCCAGGCCCGCCGCGACGGCGTGGCGCACGCGCTTGATGCGCACGGCGCCGAAATAGACGGCCAGCACGTAGAAGGTGGTCTCGGTGCTGCCCTGCACGATGGAGGCGAGCCGGCCGGCGAAGGAATCCGCGCCGTAGGTCTGCATGGCCTCGATCATCATGGCCCGGGCGCCCGATCCCGAGAGGGGTTTCATGAGCATGGTGGGCAGAGCGTCCACCCAGCGCACGTCCAGCCCCGCCGCCGCGGCCACCTCCTTGACCCCGTTCATGAACACGTCCAGGGCGCCGCTGGCGCGCAGCATGCCGATGGCCACCAGCATGGCCACCAGATAAGGGATGATGGTCACCGCCACCTGAAATCCCTCCTTGGCCCCGTCGATGAAGGCCTCGTAAGCATTGACCCGGCGCGCCACGGCCCCGATCAGGAAGGCCGCGATCAGGGCCAGGAGCAGGAAGTTGCTGAGCAGGGAGGATTCTACCGCCAGCTGCGCCGGCGTCAGGCTAGCGAACCAGGCGGCAAGCCCGCCCACGACCAGGGTCAGTCCCCCAAGCCAGGCCAGCAAGACCGCGTCCAGCCGGATGCGCTGCGCCACGGCCACGAAGGCGAAGCCGGCCAGGGTGGAGCAATAGGTGGCCATCAGGATGGGGATGAACACGTCGGTGGGATCGGCGGCGCCCAACTGCGCCCGGTAGGTGAAGATGGTCACCGGCAGCAGGGTCACCGAAGAGGCGTTGAGCACAAGGAACAGGATCTGGGCGTTGCTGGCCGTGTCCTTGTCCGGGTTGAGCTCCTGCAGGTCCCGCATGGCCTTCAGCCCGATGGGGGTGGCGGCGTTGTCCAGGCCCAGCATGTTGGCGGCCATGTTCATGGTGATGGCGCCCAGCGCGGGGTGGTCCCGGGGCACCTCGGGGAACAGCCGGGCGAACAGCGGGGAGAGCAGCCGGGTCAGGCCGTGCAGAAAACCTGCCCGCTCGCCGATCTTCAGCACCCCCAGCCACAGGCACATGACGCCGGTGAGCCCCAGCGCGATCTCGAAACCGGTCTTCGCGTCGTCGAAAGCCGCCTTCATCAGGGCGGCGAAGATGGTCTGGTCGCCGTGTACCAGGTATTGAAAGCAGGCGGTGAAGAATGCAACCAGGAAGAAACCGACCCAGATCCCGTTGAGCATGGGCGGGGGCTAGCGCCAGGGGCAAGAGGCAAGGGGCAAGAAACAGGGAGGCGGTGCTGCATTGCGCGACCCTGTTATCCGGTGCCCATCGCCGGGCGGCCACCGCCCCCCGGCGGTGGACGATGGATGGCTGCGAAAAGGACCTGGGCGGCTGTAGCAAACGGTTGGCTGCCCCTTGCCCCTTGCCCCTTCCCTCACACCCCTCCCAGCCACAGCAGGCCCATGACCGCCAGCCACATCAGCACCACACGCCAGATCAGGCTGACGGATCCATCCATATAGTCGGGGTCGGCCGGCTGGTCGCCGCCCAGTTCGGGACGCATCAGCTCGCCCGAGCCGATGTTGAGGTGCCCCCCCAGACTGACCCCCAGGGCACCGGCCCCGGCGGCGAAGAGGACGCCCTCGTTCAGGTCGCTCCATTCCTCGGCCTGATTGCGCCAGCCCTTCATGGCCCCTTCGAAGTTGCCCACGATGGCGAAGCTGAATGCGGCCGCCCGCACCGGCAGCCAGTCCAGCCAATGGACCAGCCTGGCGGGGTAGATGGAGAAGATCAGGTCTTCCTGCCAATATTCCCGGCACAGATGGGTCAGGCGATAGAGCACCGCGCCGAACACCCCCAGCAGCGAAAACCAGAACAGCACCCCCAGCATGCGCCGCAGGGCGAGGCGCAGGATCGCCTCGATGGTGACCCGGGCCAGCTCGTTGGGGGTCATGACGGACACCGAGCCCGCCCTCCATTCCAACAGGGTGCTCCGTGCCCGGTCCAGGTCGCCGGTACGCAGATTGGCGGCCACGCTTGCCAGGGCGAAGCTGTACTGCTTGAAACCCATGCAGAAATAGAGCACCGGGATGGCCCAGAGCCAGCCCAGGACCTTGCCCAACAGCATCCAGATCAGCCCCGCCGCCAGGGCAGGCAGCAACGCCGCCAAGCCCCAGGCCAGCAGGCCGTGCTTCTCGGTACCTGCATTGACGCGGGACATGATCCAGGCCGCGTAGCGCTCGAAGGCCGTCGTGGGGGCTGACGGGTCGCGCAGGGGCATGAGCTGCTCCCACACCAGGGCACCCAGGATGGAAAACAGGGTCACGGCGCCTCCATCTCCACGGTCAGGACGCCCGGCGTGATCACGCTGCCGGAGTCCCGGTAGATCTCGACGGTGGGCATGGTAATGCCCCGGCCCCGGGCTTGCAGATAATCGTCCAGTGCCTGATAGGCACGGCTCGGGGCGAGCAGGACGGCGGCGCGGACCCGTGCGAACAGCACCCGGCGCGCGGGGATCGTGTCCAGGGCCAGCGGTGCCTTGGGCTGGGTGCCGGCCGGTACCAGGCACCCCACCCGGGCCTTGCGCTGTGTCAGCGGAACGATGGACGGATTGGAATAGAGGACGGTGATGGCGGGGCATGCGGCAATCCCCTGGGCCCTCAGGTCCCTGCGGGCATCGCCCAACCGGTCCGGAAGCTTGGCGTAATCACCCGTATGCTCCAGGTAGGCGTAGACATACGGGCCGCGCACGGCGGTGCCGATGGTCACGGGGCTGAACCCGCCCCACCAAGCATAGATCCCCACCAGGGGCAGCACGAAGGCCAGGAGGAAAGGCAGGTATTTCTTGTAGTTCATCCAGGGCATCGCCGGCATAGGGCAATCGGAAGATACCACAGCGCCGGCCGCGGCGTGACGCTTGCCGGGCCTCCGACTGGGCATTGGGAGGTATTCTCGCCGGGCCGGACCTGACCGTTCATGGCGGGGCACGCCGCCCCTGCCCATGAAACGCCCCCTCCCCCTCGGGGGGAGGGTTGGGGAGAGGGCCGGCCATGAACGCTTCCCCCTCTCCTTCCCTCTCCCCCAGAGGGAGAGAGTGATGGGGGTTCGCCGCGCGAGTTTCACGGCAACCCCCTTCGAACAGGCCTGCGAAACGGCCGACTTGTCCCGTTACGAGCATCACCCCGCCTTCCCCGCGGCCAAGCGCACAACGCCCACATCCCGATGGA
>JBJKSP010000329.1:0-4927 GCA_046703865.1 Thiobacillaceae bacterium | reverse complement strand
TGAATAAGCGACTCAATTGAAATCCATGTGCGATTCCCATTCGAAATCCAATAGCCAACTGGCAATTCTGTTCATGTCGCACGCAGGGCAAATTGAAGTCACGGATTCAGGGTGATCAGTAGCGCGAGCAGGGTGAGCCATCTTGCGCGAACGGGGTTGGTTATTCTCATTCTCGTGATTCCTTGCCTTTTCTCCTGGGTTGCGAACGGGACGGTCTCTTGCGCATGTCCACCGCATGGCCACTCGATGTTTTCTGACTGTCCGACAAGACCCGGTCGCAGGATATTCATTGCTTTAACGAAATCCAATTTTCGCGTACATGCGATCAGGCTTGTCAATGGGGAGGCGAGCTTGACAGCGTCACCGGGTCCTGAATAGGATGGTGCAACCCGCAAGGCGATGGAGTTCGCCTAATAACCGCCCATAGGGCTGATGACTCCTACCGAACACCGACACCTGACCTCGTTCTGGTAGGAGCATGATGGACATCGCCTTGCGCAGTCTGAATACCTGTGCGTGCATTCCGGTGCCCGCAAGGGGCAATCGGGGTACCTCCCTTTCATTGCCGGCACGGGTGTCATGAACCTCCGCGACATCGCCCTCCAGACCGGCCAGGTGGCCGCGGTGCTGGCACTCTCTCCCTTGCTCCAGGGATTCATCCTGCGCTACGAGGAAAGGGTGCAGCGCGCCCAGGGGCCGAGCCTGCTGCAACCCTACCGCGACCTCTGGAAGCTGTTCCACAAGGAACTGGTGCTGCCCGAGGGCGCCTCCCTGATGCACTTCCTCGCGCCGGTGGTCGCCTTCACGGCGATGCTCATCGTGCCGCTGCTCATCCCGGTGCTCACCAACTATCCGCTGCCCCTGTCGGACATGGGCGACATACTGGGGGGCGGCCTGATCCTGACCCTGGGCGGGTTCATGATCACGCTGGCGGGCCTGGATTCGGGCAGCGCCTACGGCGGCATCGGTTCGAGCCGGAGCGTGATGATCGCGATCCTGGCCGAGCCCACCCTGATCCTGGTGTTCGTGGGCATCACCCTGCTGGCGAAGGCGATGCTGCCGTTCGTGGTCAATCACCTGCTGGTGGGCGACGTGGCGGTGTACTGGAGCCCGGCGCACGTGTTCCTGGCCTGCGCCTTTTTCATCCTGCTGCTGGTGGAGACCGACCGGCTGCCCATCCACTCCAGCACCCACATCGAGGTGTACATGATCGAGGAGGCGCGGGTGCTGGAGTATTCCGGCCCTCTGCTCGCCCTGCTCAAATGGGCCTCGATGATGAAGCAGTTCATCCTCTACACCATCTTCTGCAACGTGCTGCTGTTGCCCTGGGCGCTGTCCATACAGGGCAGCGCGGTGGGGGCGCTGGGCGCGGCCGTGGCCCTGCTGGGCAAGTTCGCCCTGGTGGCCTGCGCCGTCATCGTGGTGGAGACGGCCCAGTCGCGGCTGCGCTTTTACCGCTACCAGGAGCCGCTGGCCGCCTCCTTCCTGCTCGCCGCCCTGGCGGTGATCGCCAACCAGATCCGATGAGGGCGCCATGACGCTGCCCCAGTTCACCCCCGTCGCCGCCTCCTTCTTCAGCCTGCTGGCCATCGGCAGTCTGCTGCTCGCCTTCGTCATGCTCGCCTCGCGCTGGCTGCGGGACTACATGTACGCCTTCGGCCTGCAGTCCTGGCTGATCGGACTGCTGTCGGCCACCGTGGGCTACTACGGGCATTTCCCGGAGCTCTACATCGTGGCGCTGCTCACCGTGCTGTTCCGCGGCCTGCTGCTGCCCTACCTGATCCTGCGCATCCTGCGCCGGCTCGGCGCGGACCGTGAGCTGCACGTGATCCTGCAGCCCTCCACCGCCCTGGTGGTGGGCGCGGCGGCCGTGGTGCTGGCGCTGGCGGTGGCGGAGCGCATCGCAATGGCCCTGGGCGTGGACAGCCGCGTGGTGGTCCTGGCCCTGACGGTGATGCTGTCCATGAAGCTCATCGGCTTTCTCATGCTCTCCGTGCGCCACGAGGCGATCAGCCACATCCTGGGCCTGCTCATCCTGGAGAACGGCATCTTTCTCGGCTCCCAGGTGCTCATCCCCGGCATGCCCCTGTTGATTGAGATGGTGATCCTGTTCGACCTGCTGGTGGCCGTGGCCTGTTTCGGCGTCCTGACCCGCCACCTCATGGAGCGGGCCGGCACCACCAGCAGCCTGAAGCTGCGGAGGCTGGTGGGATGAGCCTGACCCTCGCCTGGGTGGTTCTCTGGGCCCCCCTGTTCGCCATCCTGGTGTGTGTCGGGACGCGCTCGGCACGCGTGGCCGAGGGGGCCAACCTGGCCGCGGCCGTGGTCACCGCTGCCGCGGCGCTGCCGCTGCCCTTCCTCGCCCAGCCCGTGCGCAGCGCCCTGGGCGGCTACCTCCTGGTGGACAGCCTGGGCGCCTGGGCGACCATGTGCGCGGCCCTGGTCTACCTGCTCGCCTCGATATATGCGGTGGGCTACATGCGCATGGTCGGTGCGGAGAAACGGCTGCCCCACTTCTACGCCCTGTTCGCGGGCTTCGCCTGGACCACGCTGATGGCGCCGCTGATGAACAACGCCGGGGTGTACTGGATCGCGGTGGAGCTGACCACCTTGGTGAGCACCTTCCTGGTGGCCTTCGAACGTGCGCCGGAAAGCATCGAGGCGGCCTGGAAGTACATCGTCGTGGTCTCGGCGGGGATCAGCCTGGCGCTGCTGGGCACGGTGCTGTTCTACTGGGCGGGCACCGACGCGCTGGGGCCCAGCTACGACATGACCTGGCAGGCGCTGGGGCAGGCCGCCCCCCGGATGAATGCCACGCTGGTGAAGCTGGCGTTCCTGCTGGTGCTGGTGGGCTACGGGACCAAGGCGGGACTCGCACCCATGCACACCTGGCTGCCCGACGCCCACAGCGAAGGCCCGGCCCCGGTTTCCGCGCTGCTCTCCGGCGCCCTGCTCAACACGGCGCTGGTGGGCATCGTGCGCTACAAGTTCCTGGCCGAACAGGTCGGCGCCACCTCGTGGCCCCACGTGGCCCTGGTGCTCCTGGGGGTCGTCTCCCTGGTGCTGGCGTCGCTGTTCATCGTGCGCCAGAGAGGCGTCAAGCGCCTGATGGCCTACTCCAGCGTGGAACACATGGGCGTGATGGCCCTGGGGTTCGGCTTCGGCGGCCCCCTGGGGGTGGCCGGGGCCCTCTATCACATGCTCAATCACTCCCTGAACAAGTCGCTGATGTTCTTCGGCGCGGGCACCATGATGCGGGCCTACGGCACCAAGGACATGAGCGGCATCCGCCGGGTGGGCACAAATTTTCCGCTGGCGGGCGCGCTGTGGCTGGCGGGCGCGGTGGCGATCACCGGGGCGCCGCCTTTCGGCCTGTTCCTGTCCGAACTCGCCATCCTGCGCGCCGGCTTCACCCCCGCCGACGTCTGGGCGGCGGCCGTCATGCTGGTGGTGCTGGTGGTGATCTTCGCCGGGTTCCTGAATCACTTCCGGGTCATGTTCTTCACGGCACCGTCCGGGGCCGCCGTGCCCAAGGGCGGCGCGAACCGGTGGTGCGTCGGGGCCATGCTGCTGGCCGGCGTGCCGCTGCTGGTGCTGGGCCTGTGGTGGCCGTCGGCCTTCAACGCGGTGTTCGCCTCGGTGAGCAACGGCACCATGGGAGTCGGCCCATGACCCAGGCGATGGAGACGCGCACCCTGCGTGCCGGGGAACTGCCGGCGGCCTGTGCGGCCCTGCTGTCCGAGGGCGGGCGCATGCAGATGGCCTGGGCGTGGATTCCGCCGGGCGCTGCCGCGCCCCAGTTGCGTTACCTCGCCACGATGGGCGCGCTCCGGCCCTTCGTCCAGTGGCGCGTAGACACCGGCGACGGCCCGGTGCCCAGCCTGGCCCAGCAGGCGCCCCTGCTGGGCTGGTACGAACGCGAGATCACCGATCTCTTCGGGCTGAGCTTCGAAGGCCATCCGGAACCCCTGCCCCTGGTGCTGCACGCCGGCGCCAAACCGGACGTCCCGCCGCTGGCGGCCCACGGCCCCCATACCCCCATGGTCTTCACCCAGGCGCCGCCGGCGCTGCCTGCGGTGGACAGCCCGGACGTACAGCTGCTGCCCTTCGGCCCGGTACGCGCAGACGTGGTGGAGTCGGCCCGGTTCTTCTTCCACTACACCGGCGAACACATCCTGCACTACCAGCCCCAGCTCTTCTTCAAGCACCGCGGCATGGAGAAGCGCTTCGAGGGCGGCGATCCGATCAACGCCGTGGTCCTCGCCGAGCGGGTCTCGGGGGTGGGCAGCGTCGCCCATGCCCTGGCCTATTGCCAGGCCGTGGAGGCCGCCGCCGGCGTGGAAGCGCCAACCCGCGCCCGGCGCCTGCGCACGCTGCTCGCGGAACTGGAGCGGCTCTACAACCACCTGCACTATCTCGGGCATCTGGCGGACACCACCACGCTCAAGGTCGGACAGGCCGAGGGCAAGCTGCTGGAGGAGCGGCTCAAGCAGGTCAACGCACGGCTCACGGGCAGCCGCTTCCTGCGCGGCCTGCTGGTCCCCGGCGGGTTGCGTCGCGATCTGTTGTTGCCGCCCGGTGTGGCCGACGAATTCGGGGCGTTATGGCGCCGGGCAGCCCAATATGCACGCAGGCTGGAACGCACCACCAGCTTCCGCGACCGCCTGCACGACACGGGCGTGCTGGATGCGCGCACGGCCTTCGACCAGGGTGCCACCGGCCCCGTGGAGCGGGCCTCGGGACTGGACCGGGACTTGAGGCGCGACCACCCCTATGCGGCCTACGGTGACGTCGAGCTGCTGGTGCCGCTGGAAAGCGCAGGCGATGCCCACGCCCGGGCGCGGGTGCGCGCCGGGGAGATCGACGCGAGCTTTGAGTTGGTGCTGGGCCTGCTGCCCCGGCTCGTTGACGCCGGCGAGGTGCGCAC
>JBJKSP010000328.1:0-3014 GCA_046703865.1 Thiobacillaceae bacterium | reverse complement strand
GTCGCACAGCCCTGGGCCTGGTCACCACGTCCGGCTCCATCGGGGTCCTGCTGCCCCCCAGCCTGCCGGTGATCCTTTACGCCTTCTACGCTGACCTGCCCCTGGAAAAGCTGTTCGTCGGCGGCCTGATCCCTGGCCTGCTCCTTGTACTGGCCGTGGCCGCCTGGGGCGCCCTTCGGGGGGTGTACAGCGGGGTATCGCGCACCCCCTTCAGCCTTCGCCGGCTCGGCTTTGCCTTGTGGCGTGCCAAGTGGGAGGTGGCCATGCCTGTGCTGCTGCTCACCACCCTGTTCGCGGGCTGGACCACCCTGGTGGAGACTGCGGCCCTGACGGTCGTCTACGCCGTGCTGGTGGAATGCGTGCTGTTCCGCGAGATCGACGTGCGCCGCAAGCTACCCCGGGTGGTGGCCCAGAGCGCAACCCTGGTTGGCGGCTTCATGATCATCCTGGGCATGGCCATGGCCTTCAACAACTACCTGGTCATGGACCAGGTGCCCGACACGATCCTGCACTGGGTCCAGGGACACATCCGCTCATCCGGGGTCTTCCTACTGGCCCTGAACGGTTTCCTGATCGTGGTCGGGGCGTTGATGGACATCTATTCCGCCATCATCATCGTGGTGCCCCTGCTCATGCCCATGGTGCACGCCTATGGACTGGATCCCCTGCACGTGGGCATCATTTTCATGGTGAACATGGAACTGGGCTATCTCACGCCACCCGTGGGGGCCAACCTGTTCCTGTCCGCCTACCGCTTCAACCGCCCCCTGCCCGAGGTCTTTCGCTCGACCCTGCCGTACATCGCGATCTTGTTGGCGGTCACCCTGACCGTGACCTACTGGCCGCAGATGACGCTGGGCCCAGTGCGGGCACTGCTGCATTGAGAGGAAACCACCATGCGCGTCCTCATGCTTCGCCCGCCCCGTTATCTCTGGCCTTTCAACAGCGAGACCTCGGCCATCTGGCAGCCCCTCGGGTTGCTGTCCCTGGCCGCCGCAGTCCGGCAGGACCACCCCGGCATCCAGATCGAGGTCCTGGATGCGCCTGCCCTGCAGATGGGCTGGCAAACACTTGAGCGCCACCTGCGCGAACGGCCGGTGGACGTGCTGGGCGTCGGCGAGGAGACCGTTTCCGCTCACGAGGCGATACGTGCGGTACGGTTGGTCAAGGACATCCATCCGGGGTGCATCGCCATGGCCGGCGGTCTGTATTTTCCCTATGCCTTGGAGGCGGCCTTCGACGGCGGGATCGATGTGGTGGTGCGCGGGGAGGGCGAGATCAGCTTTGTCGAACTCCTGGAACATCTCCACGACCGCTCGGCCTGGTACCGCATACCGGGCCTGGCCTTCCGCGACAACGGCGTCACCGTCCTCACCCCGGCACGTCCCCTGATCGCCAACCTGGACCAGCTGCCCATGCCAGCCTGGGACCTGCTGGACATGGACGCCTATGGCCGCGGCTCTCGAAACCACCCGGGCCTGGTGAGTATCGAGCATTCCCGGGGCTGCATCGATTCCTGTGCCTTCTGCATCCTGTGGAAACACATGGGCGAGGAAACCGCCGGCCAAGTCCAAGCCTGCTACCGCAGCAAGAGCCCACAGCGCAGTTTCGAGGAAGTGGAGCATCTGTACAGGCATTTCGGCCGGCGCACCTTCGGCTGGGTAGACCCTACCTTCAACGCCTCGCCCCGGTGGTCCGAGGAATGGGCCGGTCTGATGCTGCGCTCGCCGCTCTGTCCACCCGGGCGGGAACCCCTGACCACCCATACCGCCTGGATGCGCGCCGACTGCATCCTGCGCGACCACAGGCTGGGGATCATGGAGAAGCTGGTGCGGGCCGGACTGCGTCAGGTGATGATCGGAGTGGAACGCGGCGATGATTGGGACCTGGCCGCCCTGGGCAAGCACCACAACGGCCCGGAAGTGACCCGGGAGGCCTTCGCCATCCTGCGCAAGCACTATCCGCAGGTCTACACCATCGGCTCCGTGATCTTCGGCCTACCGGGCGACTGTCTCGGCCGGATCCTGCGCCTGCTGCGCTGGGCCGACGGGTTGGACATGGACTATTGCTTCCCCATCCCCCTCACCCCCAACCCCGGCGCGGACCTCACCACGACGTTGGAACACCGAGGTTACGTCTGCAACGGCGACCGGGCCAGCTACAACTTCCACACCCCGGTGTGCAGGACCGACGAACTCGGCCTGCGGGATCTCGAAGACCTGTACTGGCGGATCTTCTTCCGACCCGACGCGAGCCGCCTGCGCTGGCTGTTCCGGAGCCTGCTTGCCCGGCGCGATGCCCGCAAGCGCCGCGTCAGCCGCGCCCTCATCGCAAAGGGCGCCCGTATCGCCCTCAGCAGCCTGCTGCATAGCCTACTGCGCCGGGGCGACGCCCAACCCACCCTGTTTTCCAGGAGACCATCATGGTACGACGCGTGAATTTCAGGCAGCCTCGCTCATGGCTGGCGGGCCTGCTCATGTTCCTCGCCGGCGGCGCGGTCATCTGGCACCTGCTCGCCTGCGTGGAAAGCCCCATGGCCTTTTCCCCCGATGGCAAGCGGTTGGCCTTCACCACCGCCGATCCCTATCTGAAGAACGATACCGAGTGGACGGAAAAGGATGCAGTGACCTATAGGGTCATGGTGTTGGACAGACAACAGTCGCTGACCATGGTGGAGGAGAGCACATCGTCCATGCTCAGCGCGCCGGGATGGAGTTCGGACGGCAAACGGCTATGTTACTTGCGCATCCCCCTGACGACGGACGAGGAGGAGACACAGCGCACCGCGTCGGAGGGAGGTCCAGAGGTGGCCGGTCACCCGGCCGCACCGCTGCCTGCTCAGAAAAGCACTCCGGAGGCTGCTTCCTCCGAACAGCCCACTTCGACCGCGGAGGCGGCTACGCGCCCTGCCTATCTGGTTATCCGAGACGCCGCGGATCTGTCCCACCTACAGTCCGTCCCATTGGCGCTGAAAATGTCGGGCAATGATATCTATGTGACATACATAACCTCGA
>JBJKSP010000327.1:0-9118 GCA_046703865.1 Thiobacillaceae bacterium | reverse complement strand
ATGCGGATGGGCGCCCCCGCCGACTGGCCACGGGTGGTCAGGGTGATGTCCTGCAGCCCCGCCGCCCGCTCCGCGTCCTCGTGGAACAGCTCGTAGAAGTCCCCCATGCGGTAGAACAGCAGCATGTCCGGATGCTCCGCCTTGATGCGCAGGTACTGCTGCATCATGGGGGTGTGCCCGTCCAGGTCGGGGCCGGCCCGGCGGGCGTCGGGTGGGGAATTGTTCGCGGTCATTGCATCGTTTCGGGCCGGTCGTGTCCGGGGGCAGGTTCACCCCGGCCACCACCATATTATCCGGAAGAAGGCCGGCGGCCGGTAATCAGGGAAGATGTTCCCCGCTACCGCTTCGCGTCGGCGCAGTCCCGGCACCGGTGTTCTTCCAGCAGCCTGAGCAGGGCCGCGGCCTTGTCCTGGCATTCCCGGTATTCGGCCTCCGGCCCGGAGTCGGCCACGATGCCGCCGCCCGCCCAGAAGCGCAGCCGGTCGCCGCTGTGGACCAGGATGCGGATGGCGATGCTGGTGTCCATGTCGCCGTCGAAGCCCAGGTAGCCGATGGCGCCGCAGTAGACGCCGCGACGGTGGGGCTCCAGTTCCTCGATGATCTCCATGGCCCTGAGCTTGGGCGCGCCCGTGATGGACCCGCCCGGGAAGGCGCCCCGCAGCAGGTCCAGGGCATCGCTGCCCTGGGCCAGCCGGCCGGTGACGGTGCTGACCAGGTGGTGCACGGTGGCGTAGCTTTCCAGCTCGAACAGCCGGGGCACCGCCACGCTGCCGGGCGTGCAGGTCCGGCCCAGGTCGTTGCGCAGCAGGTCCACGATCATCAGGTTCTCGGCCCGGTCCTTGGCGCTTGCTTCGAGTTCCCGGCCCAGTCTCACGTCCAGCGCGGGATCCGCGGACCGGGGGCGGGTACCCTTGATGGGCCGGGTCTCCACCCGTCCGTCCCGCACCTCCAGGAAGCGCTCCGGGGAGGAGGACAGCACCTTTACTCCCGGCAGGTTCAGGTAGGCGGAGTAGGGGGCGGGATTGAGCCTGCGCAGGGCCCGGTAGGCCAGCCAGGGATCGCCCGCCACGCGGGCGGCGAAGCGCTGGGCGAGATTGACCTGGTAGCAGTCGCCGGCACGGATGTAGGCCTGGATGCGGTCAAAGGCCCGACGGTATTGGTCCCGGGTGAAGTTGGATCGGGGAGCCTCCAGCACGGTGAAGGGGGGGCGCGGGAGCGGGGGCGGCGGGTCGCTCAGGCGCGCCATCAGTTCATCCCAGATCCGCGCCGTGTTCGCGTCCCGGCCCGCGGCCAGCAGCCAGGCCCGCCGTTCCAGGTGGTCCACTACCGCGGCCCAGTCGTACAGGCCCACCGCCATGTCCGGGATGCCTTCGGCGTCCGCGGCCCGTGTGGGCAGGCGCTCGACGCGGCGGGCCAGGTCGTAGGCGAAGTAGCCCAGGGCCCCGCCCGGGAAGGGCAGGGGGGACGAACTCGGCCGGGCATCCAGGTGTACCCTCAGGAGCCGGAAGGGGTCTTCGGGGGACAGGGTCAGTTGGCCGTCCCTTTGGACTTCGGTCATGCCGCCCCGGGTGACCAGGGTGGCGAACGGACGGGCGGCCAGGATGTCCCATCGGCCGCCGGTGCAGTGTGGGCGGCCGCTGTCCAGGAAGGCGGCCCAGGGCTCGTCGGCCAGGGCCTCGAAGAGGTCCGAGCTGTCGGCGCGGTAGGGGAGGGGGGCGATCCTCATGGGGCCATTTTGCATGAATGGCGGGCGCCCCCGGGCACGATTCCTCCGCCCAATTGACCAAAGAGGGAAGGGGCAAAGGCCGCCTGTCCGGCTGCCCTCACACAGTGGCCCTCAGGCCGACTTGAGCGCCGGAGTCAGGTGGGGCGCCAGGGCCTGGAGCAGCTGGGCGAAGACCTTGGGGGTGCCGGCCGCCACGTGGCCGGATTGCAGGTAGCGTTCCTCACCGGCCAGGTCGCTCACCAGGCCGCCCGCCTCCAGGATGAGCAGGCAACCCGCCGCGATGTCCCAGGCGTTGAGGCCGATCTCGAAGAATCCGTCGGTGCGGCCGGCGGCCACCCAGGCCAGGTCCAGGGCGGCGGAACCGGGCCGCCTGAGCCCGGCCGTGTGCTGTACCAGGTCACGGAACATGCCCAGGTAGGCATCCAGATGGGTGAAGTCCCGGAAGGGGAAGCCGGTGCCGATCAGGGCCGACTTGAGCTTGTCCCGCTTCGAGACCCGGATGCGCCGGTCGTTGAGGTAGGCGCCCCGGCCCCGGCAGGCGGTGAACAGCTCGTTGCGGGCCGGGTCGTAGACTACGCCGTGGGTGAGCTGTCCTTTGTACAGGAGGGCGATGGATACGGCATATTGCGGAAAGCCGTGCAGGAAATTGGTGGTACCGTCCAGGGGGTCGATGACCCACTGGTACTCGGAATCTCCGGCGGCGCCGGATTCCTCCGCGAGGACTGCGTGCTTGGGGTAGGCCGAGAGCAGGGTCTCGATGATGGCCTGTTCCGCGGTCTGGTCCACCTCGCTGACGAAGTCGTTCTCGCGCTTGGAACGGACGTTGAGCAGGTCCAGGTCCAGGCCGGCCCGGTTGATGATCTTGCCGGCGCGCAGGGCGGCCTTGACCGCCGTGTTGAGCATGGGATGCATGATTGAATAAAGAGCACTTGGTCCGATCAGGGCGGGATTCTACCGTGAACCCCGCCGCCGCTCTGGACAACCTGCACGTGGTGCTGGTGGAGACCAGCCATCCGGGCAACGTGGGCGCCGCGGCCCGGGCCATGAAGACCATGGGCCTGTCCCGGCTCTATCTGGTCAGCCCCCGGTGCGCTGTCGACGACGCGGCCCGTGCGCGAGCCTCGGGGGCGGTGGACGTGCTGGACGGCGCGGTGGTCTGCCAGGACCTGAACGAGGCCCTCGCGGACACCGTCCTGGCCGTGGCCTGCACCTCCCGCCGCCGGGACCTGCCCCATCCCGCCTTCACGCCCCGGCAGGCCGCGCCACAGATCCTCTCCCAGGCCGGCCTCGCGCCCGTGGCCCTGGTGTTCGGATCGGAAACCTACGGTTTGTCAAACGCGCAGCTGGCCCTGTGCCGCTGGCTCGTCAGCATCCCCGCCAACCCGGCCTACATGTCCCTCAACCTGGCCGCGGCGGTGCAGGTCCTGGCCTACGAGTTGCGCTGCACCCTGGAGGACGTGCCCATCGCGCTGCCCGGATTCCATGCCGCCACCCACGAGGAGGTGGAAGGCTTGCACCTGGAGATGGAGCGGGTACTGACGGAGATCGGCTTCCTGGATCCCCGGCATCCCAAGCGGCTCTTGCCCCGGCTGCGCCGCTACTTCGCCCGGGCCGGCCTGGAACGGGAGGAAGTGGCCATCTGGCGCGGCATTCTATCGGCCGTCCGGGGTGTGCGTCGGGGTGGGAGTAATTGACCTCGCAGGTCAACTATTGCATACTCAATCGATTTTCAGATCGTCATCGCGGCGCAGCATCTCCATGTTCCAGCGGCTCAAGGAAGACATTGGCATCGTGTTCGACCGGGACCCGGCGGCGCGCACCTTCTTCGAGGTGCTCACCACCTATCCGGGCGTGCATGCCGTCCTTTGGCACCGCTTCTCCCACGGACTCTGGAACTGGAACCTGAAGTGGCTGGCGCGGCTTTCCAGCCATCTGGCCCGCTGGTTCACCGGCATCGAGATCCATCCCGGCGCCAGGATCGGACGCCGCTTCTTCATCGACCACGGCATGGGGGTGGTGATCGGCGAGACCGCCGAGGTGGACGACGATTGCACCCTTTACCACGGCGTCACCCTGGGCGGGACCTCCTGGCAGAAGGGCAAGCGCCACCCCACCCTGGAGTCGGGCGTCATCGTGGGGGCGGGGGCCAAGATCCTGGGGCCCATCACCATCGGCGCGGGGGCCAAGATCGGTTCCAATGCGGTGGTGGTCAAGGACGTGCCCCCCGGGGCCACGGCCGTGGGCATCCCCGCCCGGGTGCTGGATACCGAGAAGGACTCCGCCCGCGAGGCGGCCGCCAGGAAGCTGGGTTTCTCGGCCTACGCGGTGAGCGCGGACATGAACGATCCCATGGTCAAGGCGGTTCACGGCCTCATCGACCACTCGGTGACCACCGACCAGCGTCTGGAGTGGATCGTCGCGGAGCTGAAGCGACTGGGGTGCGACGTGGAAGAAGGCCAGAAACCCAAGGATCAGTTCGATGCGGATTATCTGAACAAGATCGTGGACTGAAGGGCCGCAGGATAATAGTTGACCTTTTTTATCAGGTTTAGTAGAGTGCGCCCATCCACACTATTCGTAGGAGATTGAGATGCGGCTGACGACGAAAGGGCGCTTTGCGGTGACGGCGATGATCGACCTGGGCATGCGCCACACCCGGGGTCCGGTGACTCTGGCGGGCATCAGCGAGCGTCAGAAGATCTCCCTGTCCTATCTGGAACAGCTGTTCGGGCGGTTGCGCCGGCAGGGCATCGTGGACAGCGTGCGCGGCCCGGGCGGCGGCTATACCCTGGCCCGGTCCATGCCGGACATTTCCGTGGCGGACATCATCCGGGCCGTGGACGAACCCATCGACGCCACCCAGTGCGGCGGCCTGGGCAACTGCCACGACGAGCACGAATGCATGACCCACGAGCTGTGGATGAGCCTGAACGAGCACATCTACAGCTATCTGGAATCGGTCAGCCTGGGCGGCCTGGTGGAGAAACAGCTGGCCAAGCAGGGCGTCCAAGCCAAGGAGAACCAGACTCGGCGCATGTTGGGGTCTGCCGATCTGAAAGCGGTTGTGAACGGCTGAAGGGGGCGCTGGAACAATGGTTAAGACACCGATCTATCTGGACTACTCGGCCACCACGCCGGTGGATCCCCGGGTGGCCGAGAAGATGATCCCTTTCCTTACCGAACACTTCGGCAATCCCGCCTCCCGTTCCCATGCCTACGGCTGGGTGGCGGAAAAGGCGGTGGAACGCGCCCGGGAACAGGTGGCCGAACTGGTCAACGCCGACCCCAAGGAAATCGTGTGGACCTCCGGGGCCACCGAATCCGACAACCTGGCCATCAAGGGTGCCGCCCACTTCTACAAGGGCAAGGGCAAGCACCTCGTCACGGTCAAGACCGAGCACAAGGCCGTGCTGGACCCCTGCCGGGAACTGGAGCGCCAGGGCTTCGAGGTGACCTATCTGGGCGTCAAGGACAACGGCCTCATCGACCCGGAAGAATTCAAGGCCAGTCTCCGCCCCGACACCATCCTGGCCTCGGTGATGTTCGTCAACAACGAAATCGGCGTGATCCAGGACATCCCCGCCCTGGGGGAGATCTGCCGCGAAAAGGGGGTCATCTTCCACGTGGACGCGGCCCAGGGTACGGGCAAGGTGGACATCGACCTGAGCAAGCTCAAGGTGGACCTGATGTCCTTCTCCGGCCACAAGACCTACGGACCCAAGGGTGTGGGCGCGCTTTACGTGCGGCGCAAGCCCCGGATACGCCTGGAGGCCCAGATGCACGGCGGCGGCCACGAGCGGGGCATGCGTTCCGGGACCCTGGCCACCCACCAGATCGTGGGCATGGGCGAGTCCTTCGCCCTGGCCAGGGCGGAGATGCACACGGAAAACGAGCGCATCCGCATGCTGCGGGACAAGCTCTGGAAGGGCGTCTCCGACATCGAGGAGGTGCACGTCAACGGCGACATGGACGCGCGCATCGCCGGCAACCTGAACGTGAGCTTCAGCTTCGTGGAAGGCGAGTCCCTGATCATGGCCATCAAGGATTTGGCGGTCTCCTCCGGCTCCGCCTGCACCTCGGCCAGCCTGGAGCCCTCCTACGTGCTCAAGGCCCTGGGTCGCGACGACGAACTGGCCCACAGCTCCATCCGTTTCACCCTGGGGCGTTTCACCACCGAGGAGGAGGTGGACTACGCAGTGAAGCTGCTGCACGAGAAGATCGGCAAGCTGCGCGAGATGTCGCCCCTGTGGGAGATGTACAAGGACGGGGTCGACTTGAAATCGGTGCAGTGGGCGGCACATTGAAAACAGGGATGGGGAATGGGTGATGGGCCAGCTGCTCGTACCCCATCCCCCATCACCCATCCCTCGCGACGATAGGAGCGATAAATGTCTTACAGCGAAAAGGTCCTGGACCACTACGAGAACCCCCGCAACGTCGGGGCCTTCGACAAGGAAGACGCAGGCGTGGGCACCGGCATGGTGGGGGCGCCCGCCTGCGGGGACGTGATGAAGCTGCAGATCAAGGTGAACGAGCAGGGGGTCATCGAGGATGCCCGCTTCAAGACCTATGGCTGCGGCTCGGCCATCGCCTCATCCTCCCTGGTCACCGAATGGGTCAAGGGCAAGACCCTGGACGAGGCCATGACCATCAAGAATACCCAGATCGCCGAGGAGTTGGCCCTGCCGCCGGTCAAGATCCACTGTTCCATCCTGGCCGAGGACGCCATCAAGGCGGCGGTTTCCGATTACAAGAAGAAGCACGCCCAGGGCGAAGAGGAATACACCGCCTGCAATCCGCCGGCGGCCCACGCTTAAGGAGTCTGTCATGGCTGTTACCCTTTCCGAACGCGCCGCCACCCACGTCAAGGGCTTCCTGTCCAAACGCGGCAAGGGTCTGGGCGTCAAGCTGGGGGTGCGCACCTCGGGCTGTTCCGGCATGGCCTACAAGCTCGAATTCACCGATATAGAAGATCCCGAGGACATCAAGTTCGAGAGCCACGGTGTGAACGTTTACGTGGACCCCAAGAGCCTGAGCTATCTGGACGGCACCGAGCTGGATTTCGTGCGCGAGGGGCTGAACGAGGGCTTCAAGTTCAACAACCCCAACGTCAAGGCTACCTGCGGCTGCGGCGAGTCTTTCAACGTGTAAGGAGCAGCGGGTAGCGGCGAGCGGATAGCGATTAGAATCAGCGTCCCGCCTTTCCCCTGCGCTATCCGCTTACCCCATGCCCGATTTCAACAGCGATCATTTCCAGCTCTTCGGCCTGCCCGCCACCTTCGCCCTGGACGCGGCGGCGCTGGACCGCGCCTATCGCGACATCCAGGCCGAGATCCATCCCGACCGCTTCGCGGGTGCCGGGGAGGCCGAGCAGCGGTTGTCCATGCAGTGGGCGTCCAGGGTCAACGAGGCCTACGAGACCCTGCGCCGTCCTTTCGATCGGGCCCGCTATCTGCTGGAACTGAACGGGGTGGATGCCCTGGACGCGAACGATACGTTCATGACGCCCGACTTCCTCATGCAGCAGATGGAATGGCGCGAGCAGCTCACCCAGGCCAAGGACAGGATGGACTTCCACACCATGGAGCGGCTCGAAGCGGACATGCGTTTGTCGGCCGACATCCTCCTGCGCGAGCTTGGCTACCTCCTGGACGAAAAGCACGAATACACCCGGGCGGCGGAGACCCTGCGCAAATACCGGTTCATGGAGAAATTGCTCGCGGAAGTCGCCGCCGCCTACGACGACCTGGCGGCTTGACACCCGACCTCACGCCTTACCGAATATGGCCTTATTGCAAATCGCCGAGCCGGGCCTGTCCACGGCCCCCCACGAGCACCGTCTGGCCGTGGGCATCGACCTGGGGACCACCAACTCACTGGTGGCGACGGTGCGCAACGGCATGGCCCTGGTCCTGAACGACGAGCACGGCCGTCCGCTGCTGCCTTCGGTGGTGCGCTACTTGAAGGACGGCGCCACCGCCGTGGGTTAGGAGGCCCAGGCCCGTGCCAGCGAGGATCCCCACAACACGGTGATCTCGGTCAAGCGCTTCATGGGGCGGGGCCTGAAGGACCTGCCCGACATGGCCACCCTGCCCTACCAATTCGTGGACGCCCCCGGCATGGTGCAGTTGAGGACGGTGACGGGGGTGAAGAGCCCGGTGGAGGTGTCCGCCGAGATCCTGAAGGTGCTCAGGCGGCGGGCCGAAGGCGCCCTGGGGGGCGAGCTGATGGGGGCGGTCATCACCGTACCCGCCTATTTCGACGACGCCCAGCGCCAAGCCACCAAGGACGCCGCCCGCCTGGCCGGGCTCAATGTCCTGCGCCTGCTCAACGAGCCCACCGCGGCGGCCATCGCCTATGGCCTGGACAATGCCGCCGAGGGCATCTATGCCGTCTACGACCTGGGCGGCGGCACCTTCGACATCTCCATCCTCAAGCTGACCAAGGGGGTGTTCGAGGTCCTGTCCACCAACGGCGACTCGGCCCTGGGGGGGGACGACTTCGACCGGCGCATTTACTGCTGGATGCTGGAGCAGGCCGGCATGCACGCCGTCAACGACCACGACAAGACCCTGCTCATGGCCAAGGCCCGGGAGGCTAAGGAAGCCCTTTCGGAACATACCGAGGCGAGCATCACCGCCATGTTGTCCACCGGCGAGTTCATCGACCTGACCCTCAGCGAGGCGCGCTTCAACGAACTCACCGCCGGGCTCGTGAACAAGACCCTGACACCTACCCGCAAGGCCCTGCGCGACGCGGGGCTCAAGCCCCCCGACGTGAAGGGGGTGGTGATGGTGGGAGGCTCCACCCGCATCCCAAGCATCCAGGCGGCAGTGGGCGAGTTTCTCGGCCAGACGCCCCTGACCAACCTGGACCCCGACAAGGTGGTCGCCCTGGGCGCGGCCATGCAGGCCAATGTCCTGGCGGGCAACCGGCGCGAGGAAGACTGGCTGCTGCTGGACGTGGTGCCGCTGTCCCTGGGTCTGGAGACCATGGGCGGCCTCACCGAGAAGATCATCCCGCGCAACGCCACCATTCCCGTGGCCCGTGCCCAGGAGTTCACCACCTTCAGGGACGGCCAGACCGCCATGAGCCTGCACGTGGTCCAGGGTGAGCGCGAGCTGGTGTCGGACTGCCGCTCCCTGGCCCGCTTCGAGCTGAGGGGCATCCCCCCCATGGTTGCGGGGGCGGCCCGGATACACGTCACCTTCCAGGTGGACGCCGACGGGCTGCTGTCCGTCACGGCCCGGGAGACCAGCACGGGCGTGGAGGCCCACATCGCCGTGAAGCCCTCCTACGGCCTCAGCGACGACGAGGTGGCCCGCATGCTCAAGGAGTCCTACGAACGCGCCCAGGACGACATGGCGGCCCGCAACCTGGCCGAGGCCAAGG
>JBJKSP010000326.1:0-10457 GCA_046703865.1 Thiobacillaceae bacterium | reverse complement strand
CCCATGCCCTGTGCGCCTTACGTGGGTTTTGCAGGGCCGACTATTATACGGTCTGGGCTGTGCGCGATTTAGCTGTGTCGAAGGCAGTCTCACGGTCCGCTTCGATCAAGGATTAACCAACGCCTGTCCTCGACCACAGGTGTGTGCGAGAGACAGTGCCTCCCAGGGCATCAGGATTTCCTCCCCTCGCTGCCCCCCCATGGCGGCCTGTTATCCCCTACCAAAGGCCTGGTCCCCCCTTGCCGCAGCCTTAGCCGGGGGTTCTTCTAGCGCCAAGTTTTCTCGGATAATCCCCAAGAGCCCACAGAAAACATGGCCGATATCGTGTTGTCAGATTTGAAGATCAAGCTCTCAGGCGGGCTGCCCATGACCGCCTCCTGGGTCGGCATCAATGAAGCCGGCCAGCTGGAAGTCGCAATGTTCCGCTACAAACCGAGAGCCGCGCATCCATGTGGCGTTGATGTGGCGCTCACGGTGGCACCGGCGTACTGGCCCATCCTCTGGCAGCGACTGCACGGCAAGGGAGACCCGCCCAGGCAGGTCAAGCCCGAGCCCTTGCTGGAGGCCATCCATGCCCGTTTCGACGGCTACTCCGCCGTCGAAGGTTGGCTGGAGCAGCAGGGCATTCCGTTCGAGACCCGATTTGACGCTCACGCGTGAAGCTGTCTCGAAAAAGGTGAAGGCGGGAGTGTGCAAACCGTAACCCCATCACACGCATGTCCATCCCCCGGGCCATGAGCACCCTACCCGGGATTGAGGGCTGGGCCTATCTTGATCCCGGCGCACTCAAGCCCGACGGTTTCTAGACGCTAGCAAGCATCGTGACGGGTTGAATTGGGCTGCATCGTCAGGTCGACGTGGAGGCCCGCCCAGGCTGCCGATCCATACGGCGACAAAAAAATCCCGGCAGGGGCGCCGGGGTGAAGAGCAGCCTTGCGGCCACTCGATGAGGATGTCTGGCCGGCACTGGCCCGACAGAAACACTATAGCAGACCCATTGCTACCCGAGTCTAACGAGAAGCCCTCCTTTCGATCTGGCTTTCAGGCCACCTGTTGGTGGTCCAGCGACGTCGGTCGCACACGCGTACGTTCTGGACGGGAATCCGGTCCAGCGCTTGGTGCAATCTGTACGGGCGTGGGAGTGGCGCTCAGTTTCAAGCCTTGCATACGGTCCCACAAAACCTCAGGAGCGAGTTGCCGCCACCTCCCAGGGCCCGCCAATCGGCGCCTGTGCCCATCGGGCAAAGGGGCTGCCTAGGGGGTCTTGGGCGGCAACACCACCACCGTCAACCAATACTCGCCGATGAGCTGGATGATGTGCAGGAAATTCTCGAAGTTGACCGGCTTGACGATATAGGAACTGCAGCGCAGCTGGTACATCTTGAGTATCTCCTGTTCGTCCGTTGAGGTGGTCAGGATCACGACCGGGATGTGGCGCAGGTGCTCGTCCGCGGCGATGGCGGCCAGCACCTCGCGGCCATCCATGCGCGGCATATTGAGGTCGAGCAGGATCAGATCGGGCGTGGGCGCAGCGGCATACTCGCCCTGCTTGTGCAGGAAGGCCATGCACTCCTCCCCGTCCTTGGTGACTTGCAGGTCGATGGCGAGGCGTGAGTGCCTGAAGCCCTCGCGAGTCAGGATCACGTCGTTCTCGTTGTCCTCCACCAGGAGGATGTGGGCGGGTCGGCCGTCGGCCAGGTCTTCGGTCATGAAGTGCCTCCTTGCATTACCGGAATCGTGACATAGAACACGCTGCCTGCGCCGGGCGCCGACTCCACCCAGATGCGACCCCCATGGCGAAGCACAACGCGGCGGCACACCGCCAGACCAATCCCGGTGCCCGGGTATTCGTGCTGGCTGTGGCCACGATGAAAGATCTCGAAGATGCGCTCGTGCTGCTTGGGGTCAATGCCGATGCCGTTGTCACGCACGGACACGACCCATTCGTCGCCGTTGCGATCCGCGCGGACCTCAATCCGGGGGGCGGCAGCGGCCCGAAACTTGAGCGCGTTGCCGAGGAGGTTCTGCATCAGCTGCAGCAGCTGGGAGTGGTCACCCATCACGGTGGGCAGATCATCGCAACTGACCTCTGCGCCCGCCTCCCGAACGACGACCTCGAGGAGCTTGAGCGTGTCGGCGACCACCTCGCGCAACGCGATGGGCTCGAACGGGTGGGCCTGGGTCTCCACCCGCGAATAGGCGAGCAGGTCCCGGATCAGCGCCTGCAACTGCTCGACGGACTGGACCGTGCGACGTATCCAGTCGTCGGCCTGGGCGTCCAGGCGACCCGAATACTCCAGTTGGATCAGTTGAACGAAGCCGGTGATGCTGCGCAGAGGGGCTTGCAGATCATGGGAGGCGATGTAGGCGAAGCGCTGCAAATCCAGGTTGCTTTGGATCAAGGCCTCGTTCGCGCGTTCCAACTCGTCGGTTTGACGGGTCAGTGCCGACGTGCGTTCCTGCACCCGCCGCTCCAACTCGTCGTTTGCTTGCCGAAGTGCAGCCTCCAGGAGCTTGCGCTCGGTCAGGTCAACGATCGCGGCCAGGATAAACATGCCTTCCTCGGTCTGGATCGGGTTCAGGCCGATCTCCACGGGGAACTCGCTGCCGTCCTGGCGCAGGGCGAACAGGTCGCGCCCCTCACCCATGCGGCGGGCCCGGGGCGCCGTGAAAAACTCGCCGCGCCAGCGTGGATGCGCGGCGACGAAGCGCTCGGGGACCAGCACTTCCACCTTTTGGCCCAGGAGTGCGTCGGGCGCGTAGCCAAACAGCCGGGACGCCTCGGCATTGACGAGCACGATGCTACCCTGAGGGTCCACCATGACCATGGCGGTGGGCGCGGATTCGACCGTGGCGCGAAATCGCGCCAGAAGCCGTTTGCGCTCCGTGATGTCGATGATCGCGCTCACCACGAACTGGCCTTCCTCGGTCTGGATCGGATTCAAGCCGATTTCCACGGGAAACTCGCTGCCGTCGCGACGCAAGGCGTACAAGTCCCGCCCGGCCCCCATGGGTCTCGCCACCGGTGCGTTGGTGAGATAGCTTGTGCGCAGTTCCGGGTGGCCGGCGCGAAATCGCTGTGGCACCAGGATTTCGACCGACACACCCAGCAACTCTTGGCGGCCATACCCGAACAGCTGTTCGGCCTGGGTGTTGACAAGCGCAATGACGCCGCGGCGATCCACGACCACGACGGCGGTGGGCAGCGCGTCCAGAATCAGGGACAGAATCGAGGAAAAGGTCAACAAGTCGCGCGTCAACTGCGGTGTCATGCATGCTCCCCAGTGCGTCCCCTGGCGTGGGTCCCCGGACGACTTCGTGGCGTGATCCCACCGATCGCGGATGACCCCGGGTGTCCTGCGTCCCAAGTCACTGGATCAAAGGTAGCCTTCAACCCGCGCCGGCCCAGGCATGGGCCATGTGCTGCCGAATACCGCCTGGAGCGTTGCTGGCGGCACGGCGCTGGATCAATGCAACGCATCATACCCGAGTGCCATTATCAATATCTGGGACCGATTGGGTGGGCATTGGCCACTCGGCTGCCGCTTGTTCGGCTCAAGAGATCGTCTTGCATGCCCATCACGACAGCTGCTGCATGGAACTTGGCCGAGCCTGCTGACCCGGGAAACCCCCTGCCACCAGGATTGCGGTGAATGACAATGATCTGTTCCAGATTCATCCACCTGGCTCACATTCTTTGACTAAGGGCCGTGGCGGAAGGCGTCGAGACGGAAGCGCAACGTCGCTTCCTTTCCGACGTGCATCAATGCGAGTCATGCAAGGGTACCCTCCTACTCTTCGGGGGCCGAGGTGTTTTGCTGGGTGGTCACGATGAGCTGACTCATGGCGGCATTGATCTGGGTAACGCCCGAGCACTGCTCTCATTGGAGGCGGCGGTGATCTCCTGCACCCGGTCCGAGGTCGTTCGGCTGTTCAAGGGCTCTAATGCCAGTTGCCATCTCGCTGTCGATGCCCACCTTCAGACCAACGCTGGTCCCCGCGGTCCCATCGATGTCCTCCACGGTCCCCGTGATCGCTCCATCCGGTACCGTCATCACCTCGCCAACCATGACCGCCATAGACCACACAGCCGCCTAACAATAGAGTCAGGGCTGCGGCGCTGATGATGGCGATCGCCAGCCTTCTAGGATTCTTACTCATGATCTGCCCTCCGAATCTTGCTGATTGTGGTGGGCTAGGGCCGCGATCAACCCTTCGATGCCGCCCTTGCGTACTTGGGAATCGAAGGAGTTGCGGTAGACGGTCACCAGGCTGGCGTTGTCCACGATGACGTCATAGACCTTCCAGCCCGCCGGCTCCTGCTCCATGCGGTAGGCGATCGTAACGGGCGGTGATCCGGGCTTGAGAACCTCTGTGTTGACGGTGACGTCGGTGGCACCCAGCCGCATGTGCAGTGGCCTGACGTCGATCTTGTATTGCGAGACGCTCGCAATCGCTCCGGCATAGGTCCGTACCAACAGCGTACGGAACTCCTTGATGAGACTTTGCCGCTGCTTGGTCGTGGCCTTGGGCCAGTTCTTCCCCACCGCCAGCCGGGTCATCTTGTCGAAGTCGAAGTGCGGCAGCACCTTGGTCTCGACCAGTTGGTCGATCTTGTTGCGATTCCCGCCCTTGATGTCCTTGTCCTGCGAAACGATATGCACAACGTCGTTGGTCGTATTCCGAACCAGGACCTCCGGTGGGGCATCTGCCCACGCTGCCGAGGTCCACACGAAAAGGCCGGCTATCAGCCAAACTGCAATTCGGTCGAAAGTCATACGCCACCTCCTCATCATCCCGCGCTTCGCACCCGAAACCTGCACCCTGCGGGTCCCGTCACCGGTGTTGCTCGTCGCGCGGTCCAGGTTCGTGTTCACCGCGATGCTCTTGCGGTACGTGGTTCCACTCCCGCAACTGTGGCTGAGGCCGCGCCCCGCCCTGTGCTCCAGTGCGCTGTCGCGATAAGGGCTCACGCGGCTGGTAGTGGTAGTGCTGGGATTGAATCGTGTATTGCTGCCGGACCTCGCGCGGGTACTGCGGCCCGTTAAATCTGCGTTGGTAGGACGGCAGCGGAGCGGGCTGAGGGGTGGCACGCCGGTCCCAGTGCTGCCAGCCGCCGCGACGCCGTTCCCAGTTCCGCCCCCAGCGCTCGGCCCAGTGCGGCGGCTCGTCCGCGCGCCAGCCGTAGAAATACGCCGGCGGCCGGTGATAGTAGCGCACTGGGACGCGAAGCAGGAACAGGGGCACCTCGTCAGGGCTGACCGGCTGCCAGGGCCCGTCATACCAACTGCTTTCGTACCATTGGCTCCCCACCAGATCCCAATACAGGCCGTCGTAGAAGAAGTAGTTAAGCCCCAGCTGCGGCGCGTAATAAACGGGATAGCCGGGTACCGGGACCAGTTCCGGATAGGCCGGGACGTTGATGCCGAGGCTGAAGCCGGGCACGGCGACGCTGACACTCAGCGCCGCTTCAGCGGAACCGGCCGATACCTGAAACAACGACCATCCGCTCAGAATCAACGCGAGCAGCGGTGCCAGCTTGATGGTTTTGGAAGCTTTCATGATGGCTTCTCCTAACAAGTATGGGACGGCCCCGTATCACGAGCCTACAGGGGCATAGATCGTGCCACGGGGAAGTTAGCCATTCCTTACAAAAGGTTACAGATTCGCTCCGGCGCCGTCGGTATCTGCGACCGGCGGGAGCGTCGCTGTCTGACGACGTGTATCGAAGCACCCGCCTTCGGATTGAGCGGGCCATCTTGCTACTGAGCATCCCTGGCCATAGCCGCCTAAAAGTCCATGTTGGAGTGCCGTCTGCCATTCGTGTCAGACGCGGTGGTAATGACTGTAATCTTGGCATTCCAATGCCTCGCCCTATCGAGCCAGATCAGAATTCGGTTCGCTCCGGCCCTGCAAGCGCGGGCAGGTCCAGCCAAACGGCATAATTTCCGGAGCGGCAGCCGGTAATTGCGGCCGGGCAGGTGAGACTGGGCATCGGCCAGCGATTCAGGGCCTGTGCTCGACGGAAACGGCGCGAATCTTCATCGGACAGCACGTCCAGAGGCTGTCTTCCGAGCATAATCATGACGCCTCCATTGACGCCGGCTTGGCGATTCCCAGACGTGAGCGTGACAAGGGTATAGATGCGGTTGTCGCGTGCACGCCCTGCCACTAGCCAAAGGCGTGCACGCTGGTGCAACCCAACGACGTTCAGTCGTCGCCGGGACACCCCGCCCGCATCGAGATCATGCCTGACGGCTAGCACCAAAGCTTTGTGTGCGTAGAGGCGCACACCGGCGAACATCGAGATCAGGACATAGATCCGGATGGCGGCCCGACCCGCCCAGGACCAGCGCCCAGGTACTCATCGCTCAGATCGCGGGCCAACGCCGGTCCCGCGAAAGGGGGTCGAGCTACCCATCAGAGTTTGACCTACAGTGGCCCTCGCCGTCCGGCCCGCGGCAGGGGCTGGCCCCGCGCGGTGCGTTCGAGCCCGTCGGTTCGTCCTTGAACTAGGTTCAGTTCTTGAGCTCAAGATTGTTGTGAACGATCTTCACACCTTTGACATTGCTCGCGATCTGTACCGCGCGGCTGGCCTGGTCCTGGTTGTTGACCCAGCCGGATAACTGGACGTCGCCATTGCGGGTGTCCACGTTGATGCCCAAGCCTGACAGCAGGTCGTCCTTCATCAGGAGCGTCTTGACCTTGGTGGTGATCCAGGTATCGCTGAGATAGTCGCCGGCCTGGATACGGTCATTGATGGCCAGCGCCTTGACGAATTCGTCCTGGTCGAGACGGCCGTCGTGATTGGCATCGGCCTCCTGGAACGCCTTGGCGTCCATATGCTGCGCGGTGAACTCGTCCAGGGAGATATAGCCGTCACCATTGCTGTCGAACTTCGTGAATCCCATGCGGGACGCGGAACCCTGTGTGGCCTGATCCAGGGTGCCGGCCATGGCCGACGTTCCCGTGAGCCCCAGCAGCAGGGCAGCCAGTAGACCCATGGCCAAGGGGTTCGGTTTTCGTATTCGCGTATGCATTGTGACCTCCTACTAAATGGTTGATGCACTGTACGGCTATGCGCCGCACCAACGTAAACGCAATGGCCGTGCCAGACCTGCTTTTATTCGTCTATTCAAATAATTAACCTGAAACGCCCGGCCCAGTTGCCACGGGGCGGGGCTGACCCCTGTCATCCAATACCGACGTTTTCCCCCATGTTTGCCGAAGCCTTTGTTCCGCCGGGCTTTTTTTGTCGTCGTGAGGTGACGCAGTCTGGAAGCCCTCGTTGGCAGGCCCTAAGCGACCATTCTCACCGCTTTGGAACCAGCCTCAGAACGGCGGACGACGTCCCAGCAGGAGGAACAGCACGAACAGGACCAACCCCACAACGAAGAGGACCTTGGCCATCCACGCCGCCATCGCCGCGATGCCTCCGAACCCGAAGAGCGCCGCAATGATGGCGACGATCAGGAAAGTGATGGCCCAGCCGAACATGGCCATGTCCCACGGCTGACTATGTCGGCCACACAACGTGGACGGCGGCGGGGGCGCACCGTTGACAGCTTGCCATCATGCATCTACCCCGGAAAGGTGAGCGCCGTCCCGCGCCTCAGCTGCAGCCAGCACAGGCCTAGCCGCCGAATGTGCCCGCTCAATGCCGCCCAGCTGCCCGGACCTTCGGGCCGAGATCGGGCCGCAAATGGCATCCGCGATTCCTAAGACGAGCGCGGCCAGACGTAGGAACTGCAATAGATGCATGTCCTCCATAGCGATCCCAATCCAACATGCGCGTCAAAGGGCCGGCGTATCGTGCGCCTCAAGCTGCAGCCTTCGACAAGCACGGCTCGTTCCAAACGTCCCTGAAGACGCACCCATCCGTCCGGCTGTTCCTTACGAAGGATGGAAAGCGTTGAGACACTGGCCACGGCCGCCGTCGATGATCGGTCCGCGGCCGCATCCGTCTACTCGTGCACATGTGGGACCTGCGGGTCACAGCCGACACAATGGGCAACCGACCCCGAGTAGCGTCAGGTCGTTGGTACATTCAGGGACTTGTGGGCACCCTGTCTCGGCACAAACAGAGTTTGCGGCGAAGTCAGCCTACCGCGATACACCTTGATGGGGTTGTGTTGCTTGATCCACTTCAGGGTCACGCCATACTTGGCCGCGATGCGGCGGAGGGATTCCCCGCGGCGGGCCCTGAAGGTCTGCAGGCTGAGCCGTTCCGCACCCAGGTGATGGAGATTGACATGAAAGGCCTCCACTTTGTTCGCGGGCAGCAGGAGCATGCCCGGTGTGTCGGTGTAGATTACCCGCCTCTGGTAGGCAGGATTCAGGGCCAGCAACTCGTTCAGGTTCATCTCGGCTAGCTTGGCCGCCTGGCGGGCCGCCATGGGATACGTTAGGCTCACCGGCCTGATTAAGGGTTCGTTGGCAAGGGTGCCGAGGACGAAGCCAAAACACTGGGGCTCTTCAATGATGTCGCGAATGGCGATGAGCTTGGGGACGTAGTGCCTGGTTTCGGTGGGCAGGTACAGGTGGGCATAGTCCACGGGCTTATGCCGCGCCTTGTTGCGGGCAATGGCCCGGGCGACGCAACCCTCCCCGCAGTTGTATGCTGCCAGGGCCAGCGCCCAGCTGCCGAACTGTTCGCGGAGGTCCTGCAGGTAGTCGAGCGCAGCCCGGGTCGCCGCCAGGACGTCACGGCGGCCGTCGTACCAGGCGTTTTGTTGCAGCCCATAAGCACGGCCGGTGGACCGGATGAACTGCCAGATGCCCGCAGTCTTGCGACGAGACCGAATCATTGGATTGTAGGCGGACTCAATGATGGGCAGCAGGGCGATCTCCATGGGCATGTCCCGCTTCCTCACCTCTTCGGCAACGTAGTAGAGGTACAGGCGGCCGCGATGGATCGCTTGGTCCAAATCACCCCTATGGTGCATGAACCACTTTTCGTGGAGCCGGGTCAGCATAGGGTTGACATCCTTGAGGCGGAAGCCTTCCCGTAGGCTTGCCCAAAGGTCCTCTACATCACCGGTTGCCGTGTCACCCCCCGGGGTGACAAGGGTTTCGCTAATCTTGGGTGCTGGTGTGGAGGCGGAGGGTGGGGCGGCCTCGTCGCTGGCCCACGCCGGTTGAAGGGAGAACAGGCAGACGGCGAGCAAGAAGGGGTAGAGCCTGTTAAGGGGTATCGTCCATCGTGCTTGCCTAACCTTCATGGCGCAGAACCCTATCTGTCTGCCGCTCGGGCAATGTGACGAAGAAGGAATGCGCGCATACATGTCACGACCGCCGGTGTCTCATCGAGGATAGCGCGCGAATATACGGATGCCATTCAGGTAACGATCCACCGGCAAGCCGGTGGCTTTCGCTGGCTGGCCCCTCGAAGGGGCCCTTTCACCATCTGGTAAAAACAGCCGGCATCACCCAGCCGTGCACACTAAGACGCGCCTTCGCCCCGTAGATGGGTTAATCCGCCCCGGAAATGTCAAACTTCGAGAGTCCTCCGGCAGAGCCGGGGTCTTCTCGGGATGGCTCGAACGGAGGTATGCGACTGTCATGGGTCTTCCCCGTGTGTACCAGCAGCCTCCTGGACCTTGGGATAAGTGTCAGAACACCGCACAGTGCCGGCATACCGCGCACGCGATTACCTGACCGTCGTGACCATTGGATTGCAGTCGGTACGGAATTGGTGTCCTCGATTCCAAACGCGATCGCGGCTAAGCGTAGAAATCGCAACAAATGTGTTTCATTCATAGGGACCTCCAAGGGATTCAGCCCTGCTCGCACACAGTCTTTGTTCCGCGAATGCACCGTTGTCACAGCGGCGCTGCAAGTCTGCTCGGCAGGTCAGGCCTCCGAGCGAGAACACGACGGACGAGGAGCTACGACTAGTAGTAGGGTTGGCACCGGTTTCTGCACGATGACTTAATCGGGCTCTACCCGCTCAGGGCCATGGCGCATTCCATCATGCTCAGGCGTCCCTTGTGGCCGAGGTCTGCAGCCTTGAAGCCGACCCCGGCATCATTTTTCAAGGCCTTGTACTCGGTCTTGGAGATGTAGCCGTCTTGGTTCTTGTCAGCGCTCCTGCACACCTGTTTGATCTTGTCCTGGATGAGCTGCGCCGGGCTATCGGCTGGCACCCTCACCATCCCGGATGACGATAGCGCGACGGAGATTCGGGCTTGGGGCGCTGCCGCCTGGCCCGAACCGATGGCAAAGCTTGTCGCCACGACGAACCCGCCCAGGATCACGGCGGACAGTCCGACGAGCGCTTTCACGTGGGGTACCTTCATGTGACCTCCTAACTCGGTTGATGAACGCGACAACCTGCCGCAAGCTATCCTTCGCATTTGTTCCTTCGCATTTGTTGTGCCAGCCAACATTTTCTTTTTGAGGACAATGGGTTGGCTTCACAAATCTGCATGGCGAGGCCTGACGTGGGTGGAAACCGC
>JBJKSP010000325.1:0-2705 GCA_046703865.1 Thiobacillaceae bacterium | reverse complement strand
TGATTGCACCTGCATCGGATAAAAAAACACGACAGGGAGGGACCAGGCAATGACGCTGGCCGTAGTCTACAGCCGTGCCCTGGCGGGCATGACGGCACCGGAGGTGGTGGTGGAATGCCACCTGGGCAACGGATTGCCCGCGTTCAACCTGGTCGGGCTGCCGGAGGCCGAGGTCAAGGAGGCCAGGGACCGGGTGCGGGCGGCGATGCAACAGTCCGGCTACGAGTTCCCCGCCCGAAAGATCACCGTCAACCTGGCCCCCGCCGACCTGCCCAAGGAATCCGGCCGCTTCGACCTGCCCATCGCCCTGGCCGTACTGGCCGCCTCGGGCCAGTTGCCCGCGGACGCCCTGAAGACACACGAGTTCGCCGGCGAACTGGCCCTCACCGGCATGCTGCGCCCCATCCGGGGGGCGCTGGCCATGGTGCTGTCCGCCGCCCGGGCCGGCCGCACCTTCATCCTGCCGGCCGACAGCGCCCGGGAGGCCGCCCTGGTGGAGAGCGCCTCGGAACTGTCGGCGGACAGCCTGCTCGCGGTGTGCGCGCACCTGAGCGGCCACACGCCGCTGCCGGCAGCCCCTGCATCCGAGGCCGGCACCGAAGCGGGCTACCCCGACCTGGCCGACGTCAAGGGCCAGGCCGCCGCCCGGCGTGCCTTGGAGGTGGCGGCCGCGGGCGGGCACTCCCTGCTCATGACCGGACCGCCCGGGACCGGCAAGTCCATGCTGGCCCAGCGCCTGCCCGGCATCCTGCCGCCCATGACCGAGGCCGAGGCCCTGGAGGCCGCGGCCGTGCAGTCCCTGGCGGGCGCCTTCCGTACCGAACGCTGGGGCCGGCGCCCCTATCGCGCTCCCCACCATTCCGCCTCGGCCGTGGCCCTGGTGGGCGGCGGCAGCAATCCCCGGCCCGGCGAGATCAGCCTGGCGCACCACGGCGTGCTGTTCCTGGACGAGCTGCCCGAATTCGACCGCAGGGCGCTGGAGGTGCTGCGCGAGCCCCTGGAAAGCGGCCGCATCACCATCTCCCGGGCCGCCCGCCAGGCCGATTATCCCGCCCGCTTCCAGCTCGTGGCGGCCATGAACCCCTGCCCCTGCGGCTGGCTGGGCCACCCCTCCGGCAAGTGCCGCTGCACGCCGGACCAGGTCGCCCGTTATCGAAGCAGGCTGTCGGGTCCGCTCCTGGACCGCATCGACCTGCACGTGGAGGTGCCCGCCCTGCCCGATTCGGACTTGCTCCATGCCGAAGCCGGGGAGGCTTCAGAAGCGGTCCGCGCCCGGGTCACCAAGGCCCGGGAACGGCAGCTCGCCCGCCAGGGCAAACCCAATGCCGACCTCGCAGGGCGCGAGATCGACCGCCTGTGCGCCCCCGACCCCGCCGGCGAGGCCCTGCTCAAACAGGCCATCACCCGGCTGAACCTCTCCGCCCGCGCCTTCCACCGGGTGCTCAAGGTGGCCCGCAGCATCGCCGACCTGGCCGGGACGGAGACCGTGGCCGCACCCCACGTCGCCGAGGCGGTGCAATACCGGCGCAACGCCTGAGCTAAGGAGCCCGGCGCCTGATCCCGGGGCCACCGGATGCTGCGCCTGGCGTCCGCCGACGTTAAGGCATAATACGGTCCGTTCCCTGCCCTTCACCGTCATGCACGCCCTGGATTCCTGGCGCGAGGAAAAGCGCTCTGCCTACCTGTACCGTCTGGTGTCCGACGCGGAGTCCGGCAGCACGCGGCAGGTGCTGTTCCTGGAACTGGCCCAGGCCGCCGAGGAGCAGGCCGGCATCTGGGCGGAGGAGATACGCAAGAAAGGCGGCGAACCGCCCGAGGACTTCCGCCCGGACCTGCGCACGCGGGTGGTGGGATGGCTGGTCCCACACCTGGGGGTGGCATCTCTGCGCCACGTCCTGTCCGCCATGAAGGTGCGCGGCATGAGCCTGTACGAGGGGCCGCCGCCCCACGGCACGCCCACCAGCGCCAGGCACAAGGAGAAGCGCCACGGCAATGCCCAGAGCGGCACCCTGCGCGCGGCCGTGTTCGGGGTCAACGACGGCCTGGTCTCCAACGCCAGCCTGATCCTGGGGGTGGCGGGCGCCGGTCCGGCACCCGGCTTCATCGTCGTCTCCGGCATCGCCGGGCTGCTGGCCGGGGCCTTCTCCATGGCCGCGGGGGAATACGTGTCCATGCGTGCCCAGCGCGAGTTCTACGAATACCAGATCACCCTGGAGCGGGAGGAACTGGACCAGTACCCCCAGGAAGAGGCGGCGGAGCTGGCCCTCATCTACCAGGCCAAGGGCATGCCCGCCCAGGACGCCCGGCGCATGGCCGACACCCTGATCCAGGACCCGGACCACGCCCTGGACACTCTGGCCCGGGAGGAGCTGGGCCTCAATCCGGAGGAGCTGGGCTCGCCCTGGAGCGCCGCCCTGTCCTCCTTCTTCGCCTTTGCCGTCGGCGCAATGATCCCCCTGCTGCCCTATCTGATGCTGCCGCAGCCCATGGCCTTCACCGGCACCATCGCGGCCACCGCCGTGTGCCTGTTCGTCGTGGGCGCCACCATCAGCCTGTTCACCGGCAGGCGCGCCTTCCTGGGCGGCATGCGCATGCTCGCGATCGGCGCCGCGGCAGGCGCGGCCACCTGGACCATCGGGCGGGGCCTGGGCGTCGCCCTGGGCTAGAATCCGCTCACCGCTCACCGCTCACCGCTCACCATGACA
>JBJKSP010000324.1:0-6725 GCA_046703865.1 Thiobacillaceae bacterium | reverse complement strand
GACGGGGGCATCACCCACAATGTGGCGGTGAAGGAAGACATCACGGAGAAGAAACACCTCGGCCAGGAACTGGACCAATACCGGCTGCACCTGGAGGAACTGGTGGTGGAACGCACCAACGATCTGGTCGCCGCCAAGGCGGCCGCGGACGCGGCCAACCAGGCCAAGAGCGCGTTCCTGGCCAACATGAGCCACGAAATCCGCACACCCATGAACGCCATCGTCGGGCTCTGCCATCTGCTCAGGCGTTCCGGGCCGACCCCGGAGCAGTCCGAACGGCTCGACCGGATCGACACCGCGGCCAGGCTTTTGCTCTCCATCATCAACGACATCCTGGACCTGGCCAAGATCGAGGCGGGCCGGCTGAAACTGGAGTCCACCGACTTCGCCCTGGGTGCGGTGCTTGACCATGTCCGTTCGCTCATCGCCGACCAGGCCCGGAGCAAGGGGATCGCCATCGAAGTGGATGGAGACGACGTACCCCTGTGGCTCCGCGGCGACCCGAGCCGGTTGCGCCAGGCCCTGCTCAACTATGCCGGCAATGCCCTGAAGTTCACCGAACGAGGTTCCATCTCCCTGCGTGCCCAATTGCTGGAGGCGGATGGCGACGACCTTCGGGTACGCTTCGAGGTGGAGGACACGGGCATCGGCATCGCCCCAGAAGACCTGCCCCGCCTGTTCGATGCCTTCGAGCAGCTCGACAGTTCCACGACGCGAAGACACGGCGGTACGGGGCTGGGGCTGGCCATCACCCGGCGCCTTGCCCAGCTCATGGGTGGCAGCGTGGGGGTGAAGAGCGAACCGGGCAAGGGCAGCACCTTCTGGTTCATCGTCAGGCTCGCCCGCGGCCACGGCATCATGCGCCCTGCCAAGCCCGCGGTGGAGCTGGATGCCGGGGCGGAGTTGCGCCGGGACCACGCCGGCGCCTCCCTGCTGCTGGCGGAGGACAACGCCGTGAACCGGGAAGTGGCACTGGAACTGCTGCACGCGGCGGGGTTGGCGGTGGATGTCGCCCAGAATGGGCATGAGGCCTTGGAAAAGGTGCGCCGGAAGGCTTACGACCTGATCCTCATGGACGTGCAGATGCCGGAAATGAATGGCCTGGAAGCGACGCGGGCGATCCGGGCACTCCCCGGCCGGGCGGACCTGCCTATCCTGGCCATGACCGCCAATGTCTTCGTGGAGGACCGTCAGGCTTGCCAGGAGGCGGGCATGAACGATTTCGTGGCCAAGCCGGTGGAGCCCGGGGAGATGTTCGCCACCCTGTTGAAATGGCTCTCCAGCCCGGTTCGTCGATCGTCCAAGAACGCACGGGAGGTGGCATCCACCCCCGCCAGCACAGGCGAGAGGGCGGCTGGGCAGACGGGTGGCAGCGAACTGGAAGGCATCCCGGGTCTGGACCTGGAGCTGGGACTGAGGTCGGTACGCGGTCGAACGGACAGCCTGATGAAGCTGCTGCACACCTACGCCCAGGCCCATGCCGATGACATGGCACAACTGCGTCAGGCATGGGCCGCGGGGGAGGCCCAGACGGCGCGGCGTATCGCCCACAGCCTCAAGGGTACCGCCGCGACCCTGGGCCTAGTGCGCATCCAGGAGATGGCCACAGCGCTGGAGACGGCGGTGCTTGAGGGGCGGAATGAGGCGGTGGAGGAACTGGCCGAGGCAGTCGAGACCGAGGAGTCCGCGGTCATCAAGGCGATCCGGAACCTGGGGCAACAACCGGTGCCCCCCCTGGATGAAAGCGCCCTACCGGAGCTGATCGAGCGTCTGGAAGTCCTCCTGGCCGTAGACGACATCGAGGCGGTCGATGTGATGCAAGGGGCGGAGGACCTGTTGCGGGCCAGCCTGGGTCCGGCGGCAGAGACCCTGGTGAGACAGGTCGCGAATTATGACTTTCCCGCCGCCTTGGCTACTCTGCGGGCGGCCAGGGCCGGAGACGGGAAAGGATGACCGAGACCGGCTGGACCCAGGGGGTATGGAATCCTCCCTTTACCATTCCTTGACCTCGGTCCCTTTCCACCCCCGCATAATTTCGTCGCCAACAAGCCGAAGCCATATAGCGCGGCTGCCGCAATCTCGGCGGGAACGCCGGGACACCGCATACCTTGCAATCCAGCCTAAGGAAAGCCAGTGAAGATCACGATGAGCCTTGTCCGAGCAGTGGCCCTGGTGTCTGTTCTCGCCGTCGCGGGGTGTGGTGGTGGCGGCAGTACCGGGAGCACGGGTAGCACTGGCAGTTCGGCCTCGTCCCAACTGAGCTATCCCATTGTGGATACCGGGCAGACCAAGTATTACGGCAACAGCGCCGAACTGGCCGTGGCGCCGACCTCGGCAAGCGACGCCTTCTATGGCCAGGATGCCCAGTACGCCGGACTCCAGCCCGCCTACCGCGACAACGGCGACGGTACCGTGACCGACCTGAATACGGGGCTGATGTGGGTCAAGGCCAGGGGCAGCAAGCTGAGCTGGGCAGACGCCAAGGCCGGCGCCGCGAACTGTAAGGTGGGCGGTTATACCGACTGGCGCATGCCCACCGTCAAGGAACTCTATTCCCTGATCGATTTCAACGGCAATCTGGGCGATACGGACGCCACCAGCGTGCCCTATATCGATACCCGCTATTTCGACATCGCCTTCGGTGATACCGATCCCAATGAAAGCACCAGTACCGTGGGCAACCGGGTGATCGACGCCCAGGACTGGACCGCCACGAAATACGTCAGCACCACCATGAACGGCGATGAAACGGCCTTCGGCGTCAACTTCATCGACGGGCGCATCAAGGGCTACCCCGTATACGACCCCGCGACTGACGCGGCCAATTCCAAGTACGTCCGCTACGTACGCGGCAACCCGCAGTACGGTGTGAACCAGTTCGTGGACAACGGAGACGGTACCGTCACCGACAAAGCCTCGGGGCTGATGTGGGCGCAGAACGACAGCGGTAGCGCGATGAACTGGCAGGATGCCCTGGCCTGGGTGCAACAGGAGAACGCCGCCGATTACCTGGGCCACGACGACTGGCGTCTGCCCAACGCCAAGGAACTCCAAAGCATCGTGGACTACACGCGTTCGCCGGACACCACCGGTTCGGCGGCCATCGATCCCATTTTCCACAGCACCGGCATCACCAACGAGGGCGGGAATGGGGATTACCCCTTCTACTGGACCGGGACCACCCATGTGGAACACGACACCAGCAACGAAGCGGTCTATGTGGCCTTCGGCCGGGCACTCGGCTGGATGCCGGCGCCGAGCGCGACCTGCTACACCCTCTATGACGTCCACGGTGCCGGGGCGCAGCGCACCGATCCCAAGAGCGGCAGCGTGACCGACTACCCCCTCGGCACGGATTGCAGCGGGAATGCGGTCTATGGACGCGGGCCCCAGGGCGATGTGGTCCGGATCGAAAACTATGTCCGCCTGGTCAGGAATGTCGATTAGGGGCTGAAGCGGATCGGCGGCGTCATCGCTGACTCGGGAGGGGGGCGCCGAAGGGACATCGTCCGGTTCAGCCGTTGTAGTTCCGGAGCCCGGTGTGGTCCAACACGGTGATGGTGCGCCCCTTCACGTGGATCAGGTCGGCGTGGGTCAGGTTGCTCAACACCCTGGAGAAGGTCTCCGGGGCCAGGTTGAGTTGGGAGGCGATGGTCTGCTTACTGGCCTCCAGTAGGACCTCATAGCGTTGGGCGTCGTGGGGCGCCTGTTGGCTGAGGAAACAGATGACCCGTTGGGTGCTGCTGCGCAGGGTGCAGGTCTCCATGTCGCCCAGCAGTTCGTGCAGGCGCACGGACAGGCTGGACAGCATCTTGCGGCATAGGGCGGAGCTGTTGTCGATGGCGTGGGCCATCACTTCCCTGGAGACCAGCAGGACGACGCTGTCCTGGGTGGCCTGGGCACTGACCGGATAGGGTTTGTCCAGCAGCATCACGGCCTCACCGAAGGAAGCGCCGGCGGATTCCATGTGGACCACCTTGTCCCAGCCCTGGGCGGTGGGGATGAACAGCTTGACCTGTCCCGTCACCACGATGTGCATCCCCCGGGGCCGGTCGCCCTTGTGGAACAGCACCTCGTTTCTGTGCACCCGGAATTCCGATGTCCCGGCCGCCAGCTCGTGGAGCTCCTCTTTGCTCAGACCCCGGAACAGGGGTTGGTGCGAGAGGATTTCAGGGATGGGGTGACGCGATTCCAGAATCATGTTCCGTTCTGCCGTTCGGGATATTTATATCCTGTTTTTGACTCAGGTTTCTTGACCTGAGTCAAAGTGATTTCCGGGCGATGAGGCCAGGATTCCCATTCCAATGTGCGGAATGGGGGATGGCATGAACCTCTCGGGAATCTTCGTCATGGCGGGGCCGCGGCATTCTGCGGAGGTCGCCGAGGCACTGAACGCCCTGCCGGGGGTGGAAGTGCATCAGGTGGAAGAAGGGTCCGGTCGCATCGTGGCGGTCCAGGAGGCGGCCGACATCCGTGCCGAGATGGACGGGCTCAAACGCATCAAGGCATTGCCCCACGTGGTCATGGCGGAGATGGTGTACCACTACTTCGCCGACGACGATCAGGTCTACGACGGCCTGCCTGCCGAACTGGCCGAGGAAGAGGCGCAGAGCTGCGCCGTTCCGGCCTTCCTGAACAACTGACGATTGCATACAGGAGGTTGAGATGGGACTGACACGCCGTGATTTTCTGAAGACCAGCATTGCCGCCAGCACCGCCGCCACCGTGGGCATGCCCGTGGCCAGGCAGGCCGAGGCCGCCGTCAGGAATGCCGAGCGGGGCTGGCAGTGGGACAAGGCCGTCTGCCGCTTCTGCGGCACCGGCTGCGGCATCCTGGTGGCCACCCGGGGCGGGCGCATCATCGCCACCAAGGGCGATCCCGACGCGCCGGTGAACCGGGGCCTGAACTGCGTCAAGGGCTATTTCAACGGCAAGATCATGTACGGCAAGGACCGCCTGACCCAGCCCCTGCTGCGCATGACCGACGGCAAGTTCGACAAGAAGGGCAGGTTCGTGCCCGTGTCCTGGAAACAGGCCTTCGACATCATGGAAGAGAAGATGCGTGCGGCGCTGAAGGAAAAGGGCCCCACGGGCATCGCCATCTTCGGGTCCGGGCAGTACACGATCCACGAGGGCTATGCCGCCGCCAAGCTGATGAAGGCCGGCTTCCGGTCCAACAACATCGACCCCAACGCGCGCCATTGCATGGCCTCCGCGGTGGTCGGCTTCATCCAGAGCTTCGGCATCGACGAGCCGGCCGGCAACTACGACGACATCGAGCATACCGACACCGCCGTGCTGTGGGGTGCCAACATGGCCGAGATGCACCCCATCCTGTGGTCCCGCGTCACCGACCGGCGCCTGACCCACAAGGACATGCGCATCGTCAACCTGACCACCTTCGGCAACATGTGCTCCGACATCGCCGACACCGAGATCATCATCGCGCCCAACGGCGACCTGGCCATCCAGAACTACATCGCCCGGGAGATCGTGCAGCGCGATGCCGTGGACCACGACTTCGTCAACAAGCACACCATCTTCGCCACCGGCCCCTACGACATCGGCTACGGCTTCCGCCCCAAGAACGCGGACAAGTTCGCCTCTCCGGCCGAGATGGAGACCTACAGGAACGAACAGGTGCACGTCCTCGACAAGTACGAGGCCATCGCCCAGCGCAGAAAGGAAGGCGAGGCGGTGGAGCAGAAGCACGCGGCCAGCGCCGGCAAGCACTGGCATATCAGCTTCGAGGACTTCAAGACGGCGCTGGAACCCTACACCCTGGACTTCGTGGCCGAGGTGGCCAAGGGCGATCCGGACGAGCCCATGGACCAGTTCAAGGCCAAGCTGAAGCAGCTGGCCGATTACTACTGCGACCCCAAGCGCAAGATCGTGTCCTACTGGACCATGGGGTTCAACCAGCACCAGCGCGGTTCCTGGGTCAACGAGCAGGCCTACATGAACCACCTGCTCACCGGCAAGCAGTGCCAGCCCGGCAACGGTGCCTTTTCGCTCACCGGCCAGCCCTCGGCCTGCGGCACCGCCCGGGAGGTGGGCACCTTCGCTCATCGCCTGCCTGCCGACCTGGTGGTGAACAATCCGAAGCATCGGGAGATTGCCGAGCATATCTGGAAGCTGCCGGCCAAGACGCTGAACCCCAAGGTGGGCAGCCACTTCGTCAAGATCATGCGCGACCTGGAGGACGGCACGGTGAAGTTCGCCTGGGTCCAGGTGAACAACCCCTGGCAGAACACCGCCAACGCCGACCACTGGATCAAGGCCGCCCGGGACATGGACAACTTCATCGTGGTGGCCGACGGCTATCCGGGCGTGTCCTGCAAGGTGGCCGACCTGATCCTGCCGGCGGCCATGATCTTCGAGAAATGGGGCGCCTACGGCAACGCCGAGCGCCGCACCCAGGTCTGGCGCCAGCAGGTCCCGCCGCCCGGCCGGGCCCTGGGGGACACCTGGATGGTGCTGGAGCTCGCCAAGCGCTTCAAGCTCAAGGACGTCTGGGGCGAGCAGTCCATCCCCGGCCTGAAGGACAAGGGCTTCCCGGCGGGCAAGCTGCCGGACGTGCTGGATGAGGCAAAGAAGATGGGCTACGACCCCGAGATGACCCTCTACGAGGTCCTGTTCGCCACCCCGGAGAACAAGAAACACCGATGGCCCGATCCCATCGCCCACGGCCATGCCAATCACCTGGCGGAGGGACTGGGCGACGG
>JBJKSP010000323.1:0-5897 GCA_046703865.1 Thiobacillaceae bacterium | reverse complement strand
AGCTTATCCTGCTGGTCCTTGTAGGTGGGCACCCTTTCCAGCCACCCCAGGGGCGTCATCATGGACAGCAGCAGGTGCAACTCCGCGTGCTCGATGATCTGGGATTGGATGAACAAGGTGGCCCGGGAGGGATCCACCCCCGCCGCCAGCCAATCCACCACCATCTGCCGGGTGTTGTCCTCGATGGACAGGGGCTCGTCATAGTGGGTGGTCAGGGCATGCCAATCGGCAACGAAGAAAAGACACTCGTATTCGTTCTGGAGCTTGATCCAGTTCTTCAGCACTCCGTGGTAATGGCCCAGATGCAGGTTCCCGGTAGGACGCATTCCGGAAAGGACACGATCGGCGTACATGGCTTCCCTGAGCTTAGGTAAGGATGATCTGAATAAGCGCCGACAGCTCCGCGGGCTCAATCGCGAAGAGACTGGCGGACAGGTGGATGAGGGCCTGGATGAGCGGCCACATGAATAGGCCCAGCAAACCGGTGAACATCAAGGCGATCAGGATAAACAGTCCATATGGCTCCACCCGAGCCAGGCCATAGGCCCAACGGGGCGGCAGCAGGCTCACGGCGATGCGGCCGCCGTCGAGGGGGGGCAGGGGCAGCAGGTTCAGGGCCATGAGGATGGCGTTGATGAACACGCCGGCGGCGCCCATCAAGGCCAGGGGAAGGGCGAACGCCCCCCCCTGCAGGATAAAGGAGAGCTTGATCATGGCCGCCCAGAAAATGGCCATGGCCACGTTGGCTCCGGGACCGGCCGCCGCCACCCACAGCATGTCCTGCTTGGGACGGCGCAGATTGCGGAAGTTGACGGGTACCGGCTTGGCCCAGCCGAACAGGATGCCCCCCCCACCCGCCAGCTTGGACACGAGCAGGATCACCAGCGGCACCAGGATGGTGCCCACAGGATCGATGTGGCGTAGCGGGTTCAGGCTGATGCGTCCTTCCAATTCCGCGGTCAAATCGCCGAAGCGCCGCGCCGCATAGCCATGGGCGGCTTCGTGCAAGGTGATGGCGAAGATCACCGGCAGGGCGAAGACGATGATCTTCTGGAGCAGGCCGAGTTCCATTTATTCGATTCCCAGGCGGTGATGGTCTCCCCTTCCCCGCCTTATCAGTTCCGGTATCTCGCCGGTGAGATCAATGACCGTGGTGGGCTCGATGCCGCAATGACCCGCGTCCACGATGACGTCCACGAGTTTGCCCAGGCGCTCGCGAATTTCCCAGGGGTCGTTGAGGGGCGTATCCCCACCGGGCAGGCTCAGAGTCATGGACAGGATGGGTTCGTCCAGCTCTGCCAGGAGTGCGAAGACCACGGGATGGTCCGGGACGCGCAGGCCCACCGTGCTGCGCTTGGGGTGTTGCAACCTGCGCGGCACCTCCCTTGTGGCGTCCAGGATGAAAGTATACCCCCCAGGCGTGGCCATCTTGAGCAGCCGGTATTGGCGGTTGTCCACGCGGGCATAACGGGCGATCTCGGACAGGTCCCGACATACCAGGGTGAACAGATGCCCCTCGTCCACCCCCCGGGCCTGGCGGATACGCTCCATACCCGCCTTGTTGCCGACCATGCAGCCCAGTGCGTAGCAGGAGTCGGTCGGATACACCATGATCCCGCCTTCGCGCAGGATCCTGACGGTTTCCCGGATCAGCCTGGGCTGGGGGTTGTCTGGATGGACGCTGAAGAACTGGGCCATGGCGGGACTACCATGTATGCCAGATCGGCCGGCAGCCCTCGGGCAGCGCCCTGAGCCGCCCCAGTTCCCGGCCTCCTTCGCCCGGGGCGTGGAAGTCCGATCCGATCGAGGCCAGCAGCCCGAACTCCCGAGCCAGATCAGCGTAAACCGGGATTTGGTCCGTCGTATGGCTGCCGGTGACCACCTCGATCGCCTCTCCGCCCAGGTCATGGAATTCGGACAGGAGCAGGCGCATCTTCTCCCGTCCGAAGGCATAGCGCCCGGGATGGGCCAGGACAGCCTGTCCGCCGGCTGCGTGTATCCAGTCCAGGGCATCGGCCAGCCCGGCCCACTCGTGATGCACATATCCCGGCTTGCCCTTGGTGAGGTATTTCCTGAAGACGGTCTTCACATCCTTGACATACCCCTCGTCCACCAAAAAGCGGGCGAAATGGGTACGGCCGATGAGTTCCTTGTTCTCGGCATAGGCATAGGCTCCGGCCAACGCCCCGCCGATACCCAGGCGGGCCAGGGCCTCGGCCATGCGATGCGCCCTGTCGGTCCTTCCGGCGCGGTTGGCCGCCAGCCCCTCCCGCAAGCCGACGTGGGCAGTATCCACCTGAAGACCGACGATGTGCACGGTATGACCGCCCCAGGTCACCGATATCTCGACACCGGGGACGAGCTTTACGCCCGACGCCTCGGCAGCGGTCCTCGCAGGCGCCAACCCACGCATGTCGTCGTGGTCGGTCAGGGACAGGACGTGTACGCCCCGACTGAGGGCGCGAAGTACAAGATCCGTGGGATTGAGGATGCCGTCGGAAGCGGTGGAATGGCTATGGAGGTCGAAGACCGTCATCAAATCTGGCTTGAGGGATGGCCGCTAATCATAGCAAAATGCCCGACTCGCAGCCATTTGGCGCTTCCTGTCCGTTCATGAAACTTCTATTCGACCTCTTTCCCGTGATCCTCTTTTTCGGGGCCTACCAAGTGGGTGCGGCCAGGCCGGCCTTCGCCGAATCCATCCTCTCCGCCCTGGGCATCGTGTTGCATGCGGGTAACAAGCCGGGGGTCTTCCTGGCCACCGTGGTGGCCATCGCCGCCACTTTTTTGCAGATCGGCTGGGTCTGGTTCAGGCACCGCAAGGTGGATGCCATGCTCTGGGTTTCGCTGGCCTTGATCGTGGTGTTCGGAGGGGCCACCCTGTTGCTCCAGGACGAAACCTTCATCAAGTGGAAGCCGACGGTCCTTTACTGGCTGTTCGCACTGGCCCTGGGGCTCGCCCCCGTCCTGTTCGAACGCAATCTCATCCGTATCATGATGGAAAAACAGGTCAGCCTCCCGGAGCCGGTCTGGGCCCGGCTGAACCTTGGCTGGGCCCTGTTTTTCGCTTTCCTGGGCGTGCTGAATCTTTACGTGGCCTTCACCTTCTCCACGGATGCCTGGGTGGACTTCAAGCTATTCGGCACCACCGGCTTGATGCTGATCTTCATCCTCGGCCAGGGTTTCTATCTCACACGTCATATCAGGGAGGACGAATGAGCGGCTATTACGCCATCATGGGTGCGGACCGTCCGGATGCCTTGGCGCGGCGCCTGGCTGCACGACCGGCACATCTGGCCCGCCTGCAAACGCTCAAGGATCAGGGCCGTCTGTTGCTGGCCGGCCCCTTCCCGGCCGTCGACAGCCCTGATCCGGGACCTGCGGGCTACAGCGGCAGCCTGATCGTCGCTGCCTTCGACGGCCTGGAAGAGGCTAGGCTTTGGGCCGCGGCCGACCCGTATGTGGCCGCCGATGTATACGCCGACGTCAGCGTTCGACCTTTCAAGCCCATCCTGCCATGACCGATACTGTCGAACTCATGCGAAACAGGTTGGCCGCATTGGCGCCCGACCAAGTGGAGATCTCGGACGAAAGCGCCCTGCATGCAGGTCATGCAGGCGCCGCGTCCGGTGGGGGGCACTTTCAGCTTACTATCGTCTCAAACCACTTTGGCGGACTTTCGACCCTGGCCCGGCACCGGGCTGTCTACGATGCCTTGAGCGACCTCATGGGCAGCCGCATCCATGCACTTTCCATGACCACCCTGACACCCGACGAACTTTGACCGAAGGAATGTGATGACCCGAAAACTGCTACCCTTCTGCCTCTGCCTGTCCCTGTCCACCTTTGCCCTAGCCGCCGATTCCGCGCCTGACGCCGGAAAGTCCCAATCCACTGCGGACACAGCTGCCCCCGTGGCGGTCGTCAATGGTGTGCCCATCCCCGCCGAATTCGGCGACATCATGCGCCGCGAACGGGCCGCCCGTGGTCAGCCACCGGCGCAGATCAGTGACGAGGCGATACGAAACGCCCTGATCGCCACCGAACTTCTGGCTCAGGAGGCCCATAAGCAGGGCCTGGACAAATCGCCTAAGGTGACCGCGCTGCTGGCGTTTCAACGCAAGGATCTGCTGAGCAGGGTTGCGCTGGAGCACTACCTGCGCACCCACCCCATCAGCGAAGCGACCTTGAAGGCCGAATATGAGAAGGCCAAGAAGAAGGCCGGCACCACAGAATACCGGGTCCATCACATCCTGGTACCGACCGAAAAAGAGGCCCAGGAGATCATTGCCAAGCTCAAGAACCACAAAGCCACATTCGAGGAGTTGGCCAGAAAGGATTCCAAAGACGCTTCTGCAGGTAACGGTGGCGACCTGGGCTGGGTCACCCCTTCAGGTCTGGTCCCCCAGTTCGCCCAAGCCATGGTGAAACTCAAGAAGGGACAGTACACCACCACCCCAGTGCGGACGGCCTTCGGCTGGCATGTCATCCGGGTTGACGACAGCCGCGCGCTCAGAGTCCCGCCCTTTGAAAAGGTCAAGGCACGTATTGCCAACCAGCTCGAGCGGATAGAGGTACGCAAATATCTGGAGGAACTCAGATCCACGGCCAAGGTGCAATAGGAACAGTCTTGGGAAATGGCGGGGCAGCCTTGACAGGCTGTTCAATAACGACCGCGATGGGCTCTTTGGGTGTTGCATAGCGTAGAAACGCTTTCTTCGCCTATGATCGCGATCCGTTGAAAACAATGGCAAGAGTAAAGTATTTATATTTCATGGCGTTAAAGTTCGATATTCATCTTGTTTATTAGGCGGGCCCGGATGTGGATTTTCAGGGCGACGCCTATGGTTATGCTATGATATGCACTTGTTTTTCGGAGCAGTAATAAAAGACATGAGCGAAAAAGAACGCCACAACCTTCAGGACATGTTCCTCAATACCCTGCGTAAAGAACACATCCCCTGTGCCGTGTTTCTGGTCAATGGCATCAAACTGGTGGGCAAGATTGAATCGTTCGATCAGTATATGGTCTTGCTCAAGGGTCATGACCAGGCCGTCCAGGCCATCTTCAAGCACGCCATTTCCACGGTTTCACCCATGAAACAGGTCAGTATGACCACCTCGACTGCCCGCCCCCAGGCATCAAAACCCAGCGAATAGCGGAAATCGGCCGAGGTCCTCTCTCAGGATGGCCACCTGGATATCCAGACCAAACCCACAAACGCCGCCGTCAGACTGAGCAGATGCAGCCGTGCCTGGGTGAGGTGGCGTTGCTCCAGCCCCTCCTGAGGCATGTTCGCGATGAGGAAAGGCATGCCGTTGTCGGGCCTGCGCAGGAAATGATGGGCGGGCTGATCGCGTAGGGCCTGGTATTTCCGCTCCACCTCCTCTCTGGCGGCATCCAAGGCATGTTTCCATTCATGCTGATCGACGGCGTGATCGCCATTCAGGTCGAAACGGGCCCGGAGGGCGTCTTGGTCGGTCTTCCATTCCGCCAGCAATTCGCCCGTATCCCTGCGAAGGTCCATGTCCTGGTCCGCCCCGTTCTCGCTCACGAAGTCGCCCAGGGCGTAAAGCCGATCATCCTTTAGCAGCACGTCTTCCGTATAACGTAGATCGCCGATCTGGCGGCTTTCCCTGTGGGTGGTCGAGATCTCTGCGCCTTGGAGGCAAATCTGGCAATGTCCGGTCCCGTCATCCAGGATGAAATCCAGGTCGCTCCGTCCGTCCTCCTCGTGGACCCATTTGTCTCCGACGCGACGTTCGGCCCTGTAGCTGTACCACAGGCAAGGCAGAGACGTGACAGGACTGACCAGGGTGGTGTCGGGCAGGGGCCGGGCGATGCCGTTGAGTTCCACATAACCTTGGGCGGCCGAAGAGATGCGGGAAGTGGGGGT